>NZ_JBNNJZ010000070.1:0-27133 GCF_050270335.1 Streptomyces sp. NPDC059900 | reverse complement strand
GCCTTCTTCGTGTCTCCCCCGCTTCTGACATTTGTCATGCGAGCCGGTGACAGCGCGCACTGCTCCGGCGGCCGGGAGCGGGGGACGCTTCTGTCATGACTGACCAAGTGATCGACGTGACCGATCTGCGGCGCGTGTACGGGGGCGGTTTCGAGGCGGTCCGGGGAGTCTCGTTCTCCGTCGGACGAGGTGAGCTCTTCGCACTGCTCGGGACGAACGGCGCGGGCAAGACCTCCACCCTCGAACTCCTCGAAGGGCTAGCCGCACCCGCCGGGGGGCGGGTGCGGGTGCTCGGCCACGATCCGTACGCCGAACGCGGCGACGTCCGCCACCGGATCGGCGTCATGCTCCAGGAGGGCGGATTCCCCTCCGAACTGACCGTCGCCGAGACCGCCCGGATGTGGGCCGGGTGCACCAGCGGCGCCCGTCCCGTGGCGGAAGCCCTGGACATCGTGGGGCTCGGCAAGCGCTCCGGCGTCCGCGTGAAGATGCTGTCCGGCGGCGAGAAGCGGCGCCTTGATCTCGCGACGGCGCTCATCGGGAAGCCCGAAGTGCTCTTCCTCGACGAACCGACGACCGGGCTCGACGCCGAAGGGCGCCGCGAGACCTGGGAATTGGTACGGGCCCTGCGCGACGGCGGCACGACCGTGCTGCTCACCACGCACTACCTCGAAGAGGCCGAGAACCTCGCCGACCGGCTCGCGATCATGCACGAGGGGCGCATCGCGGCCTCGGGACGGGTCGCCGACGTGGTGGCCGAGCAGCCGTCGCACGTCTCCTTCGAGCTGCCCACCGGGTACTTCGTCGGAGATCTGCCGCCGCTCGCCGAACTCGGGGTGAGCGATCACGAGGTGGTCGGCGGCCGGGTCCGGCTGCGTACGCACGAATTGCAGCGGGCGGCGACGGGGCTGCTCCTGTGGGCGCGGGACGCCGACGTCTCGCTGGGCCGGCTCGACGTGCGTGCGGCATCGCTGGAGGAGGCGTTCCTGCGGATCGCGCGGGATGCCGAGGGTGCGGCTGGTGCCGCTGGTGCCGCTGATGCGGCTGGTGTTGCGCAGAAGGAGACGGTGGCATGAGTACGACGACGATGAACCCGGTGGCGACGACGACCCCCGCCGGGCGGATGCGGTCCCTTGCGCGGGCCGAACTGACGCTGCTGGGGCGCGCCAAGGGGACACTGTTCGCGGCGCTGTTCGTGCCGCTCGTGCTGCCCTTCAGCGTGCAGCAGGCCGCGAAAGGCATGGACCTCAAGGGGACGGGGCTCTCCGTCGGGACGGTCGTGCTGCCCGGTGCCATCGGGTTCTCGCTGCTCTTCGCCGTCTACTCGGCGCTGACGGCCGTCTATGTGGCCCGCCGCGAAGAACTCGTGCTGAAGCGGCTGCGCACCGGTGAGCTGCGGGACCCGGAGATCCTCGCCGGTGCCGCGCTGCCCTCGATCGCCATCGGCGTGACGCAGTGTCTCGTCCTCGCGGTCGGCTGTGCGGTGCTGCTCGACGCGGGGGCGCCGAGCGCGCCTCATCTCGCCGTACTCGGTCTGCTGCTCGGGATCGTGATGTTCGCCGCGCTCGGCGCCGTCACCGCGGGCTTCAGCAGGTCCACGGAGTCCGCGCAGGTCATGAGCATGCCTCTGATGTTCGCTTCGATGTTCGGCTCGGGCCTCTTCATCCCCTTCGAAGTCATGCCGGACAAGCTCGCCGCCGTCTGCGAGCTGCTGCCGCTCTCGCCGGTGATCGAGCTGATCCGCGGCGGCTGGACCGGGGAGCTCTCCGGGGCCGACACCCTGGGCGCCCTGGCGCTCGCGGTGGCCTGGACCGTGGTCTCGGTGTTTGCTGTACGCCGGTGGTTCCGGTGGGAGCCGCGGCGTTGAGGAAGGGGTCAGGCGTGGTCGGTGGCCGGGTGCGGGGGTGGTGGAAGCAGGAGTGGCGGGACCGGAACAAGATCGAGAAGGTCGAGTTCCAGAGCATGGTCATGTGGCACGTCATGCCGTGGTTCTTCTTCCTCAGCTGGGCGTCCCTGCCGCTCGGCGTGAGCATGAAGCACGAGACGCTGCCGATGATCCTCGGCTGGACGCTGATCGCGGTGGCCGCCCTCCAGTGCGTGCACGTCAACCGCTCGCTGCGCCGGTCCGTCGACCACTATCTGAAGCGCGCGGGGATGCCGCGCCGCGATCTCGCAGTGGCGGGGGCCCTCATGGCCGTCGGCCTCGGGCTCGCCCTCGCCCTGACGGCGACCGACGGCGTCAAGGACGAGATGATCGGCTTCCCGCTGCTGTTCCTCGCCGTTCCCTTCGGCCAGGCACTGGGCTTCGCCGTGCCGATCCGCCGCTTCTTCGTCCACTTCGCCGCGCTCGACGTCCTGCTCGTGGGGGCGTTCGCCGCCGTCGGGGTGCGCGGCGGCGAACTCGTCGGGCTCGCCGTGATCATCGTCGTCGCCGGTCTCCTGACGCTGCTCACCTCGCGCTGCGGCGCCTGGACGCTCGCCGTGATGTGGGAGGGCGACCGCGCCCGCGAGGTCGAGGCGCGGCTCGCGGTGGCCGAGGAGCGGCTGCGCTTCGGGCGTGACCTGCACGACGTGATGGGGCGCAATCTGGCGGTCATCGCGCTGAAGAGCGAACTCGCGGTGCAGCTCGCGAGGCGTGGGCGCCCCGAGGCGGTCGACCAGATGGTCGAGGTGCAGCGGATCGCGCGGGAGTCGCAGCGGGAGGTGCGGGAAGTGGTGCGGGGCTATCGCGAGGCCGACCTCGCGGTCGAACTCGCCGGTGCGCAGGGCGTACTGGAGGCGGCGGGAATCGACTGCCGGGTGAGCGGATCGTCGGCGGGGCTGCCGGTCTCCGTGCAGTCGGCGCTGGGCTGGGTCGTACGGGAGGCGACCACCAATGTGCTGCGGCACGGGGACGCGCAGCGGTGCGACATCGTGCTGACGGTCACCGGCGAACGTACGACCCTGACGATCGAGAACGACGGGGCGCCCGAAATCGTCCCGGAGAGTACGGGGTCCGGCCTTGCCGGGCTCCGGGAGCGGCTGGCCATGGTGGACGGAACGCTGGACGTGACCTCAGGCGGCGGCACGTTCCGCCTGGCCGCTCAGGTGCCGCTGCCCCGCTCGCAGAAACCTGCGGGGGCACGGGAGCCGGAAGAGGTGGGGCTGTGAGCCTGCGTGTACTGCTCGCCGACGACGAGCACCTCATCCGGGGCGCGCTCGCCGCGCTCCTCGCCCTTGAGGACGATCTCGTCGTGGTCGCCGAGGCAGCGACGGGACCCGAGGCGCTCGCCATGGCGCGGGCCCACCGGCCCGATGTGGCCGTCCTCGATCTGGAGATGCCGGGCGCCGACGGTGTGAGTGTGGCCACATCGCTGCGCGACGAACTGCCGCACTGCCGCACGATGATCGTGACGAGTCACGGCAGACCGGGGCATCTCAAACGGGCGCTCGCGGTGGGGGTACGGGGCTTCGTGCCCAAGACCGTCAGCGCCCAGCGCCTCGCCGAGATCATCCGTACCGTTCACGCAGGTAACCGCTATGTGGACCCGGAGTTGGCCGCCGACGCGATCTCCGCGGGGGATTCGCCGCTGACCGCCCGTGAGGCCGAAGTGCTCGAACTGGCCGCCGACGGCGCGCCCGTCGCGGAGATCGCCGAGCGGGCCGCGCTGTCCCAGGGGACCGTCCGCAACTACCTCTCGTCGGCCGTCACGAAGACCGGGGCGGAGAACCGTCATGCCGCGGTGCGTCTCGCACGCCGGCGAGGTTGGGTATAGTTGGCCTCGCGCTTCGGCGCAGCGCGGACGTAGCTCAGTTGGTAGAGCGCAACCTTGCCAAGGTTGAGGTCGCCAGTTCGAACCTGGTCGTCCGCTCCACATGAAGAACCCCCGGTGCCTCGCACCGGGGGTTCTTTCGTCTGCCGCTTTCGTCTGCCGTCGCGGGCGTCCCTACCAGGGCAGGCCCGTAAGACGCTCGTACGCCTCGATGTACTTGGCGCGGGTGGCGTCCACCACGTCCTGCGGGAGCGGGGGCGGCGGCTGCTCGCTCTTGCGGTCCCAGCCGGAGGCCGGCGAGGTCAGCCAGTCGCGGACGAACTGCTTGTCGAACGACGGCTGGGCGCGGCCCGGCTGCCAGCTGTCCGCGGGCCAGAACCGGGACGAGTCCGGGGTGAGGACCTCGTCGGCGATGACAAGGGTCTCGCCGTCGAAGCCGAACTCGAACTTCGTGTCGGCGAGGATCACGCCCCGCTCGCGGGCGATGTCACGCGCGCGGCCGTAGACCGCGAGGGTCGCCTGGCGCAGCTGGGCGGCCGTCTCCGCGCCCACCTGGCGGGCCACTTCCTCGTAGCTCACGTTCTCGTCGTGCTCGCCGACCTCCGCCTTCGTGGCGGGCGTGAAGATCGGTCCCGGCAGCTCCGAGCCGTCGCTCAGGCCGTCGGGCAGCGCGAGGCCGCAGACGGTGCGCGATTCGTTGTACTCCAGCAGGCCCGAGCCCGTGAGATAGCCGCGGGCCACGCACTCGACCGGGACCATCGCCAGGGACTTGCAGACCGTGGTGCGGCCCTCCCACTCGGCGGGGGCGCCGGGCGGCAGGTCGGTGGAGATGACGTGGTTGGGGACGAGGTCGGCGAGCTGCTCGAACCACCACATGGAGAGCTGCGTGAGGACCTTGCCCTTGTCGGGGATCTCCGTGGGCAGCACCCAGTCGTAGGCGGACATGCGGTCGCTCGCGACCATCACGAGGTCGCCCGCCTCGTTGCGGTACAGGTCGCGCACCTTGCCGGTGTGCACATGCACCAGGCCCGGCACCTGAAGCGGCTCGGGCTTTTCTACGAATCCGGACACGGTTCCTCCCCGTGGTTCTGACTGAATGCTGCTGATTCTCCCGCATGGGGAGAGGGCTCGCGGCCAGGGGGATGCCGGTGAGCGTCAGTCGCGTTTGCAGATGCGGTCCAGGAGGTTGGCCGTGGCGCGCTGGACGCGGGTGTCCACATGGCCGGGGCGGTCGAGCGCCGGGGACCAGGCGAAGGTCCCGGAGGCGAAGACCAGGGCGCCGGAGGGGGCGCGGTAGAGGGACGACTCCTGGTGGCGCTTCACGCCGTCGGAGTCCTCGTACGGAGAGTGGGCGAGGAGGATGCGGTCCCGGTGCTCCGGGAGCGCGGTGCGCGGGAAATAGCGGTCGGCCTCGCCCGCGACCAGGCCCGCGATCTCGTCCTTCTCGTGCGCGCCGGTCGCCTCCCACAGCCAGTGGTCGGCGTTGCGCACGACGAGGGGGGCGGGCTCGGGGACCCGGCCCGCGTACTGGATGCCGAGGAGTTGCTGTTCGGCTTTGTCCTGCTCCCGCCAGAGGGCCGGTTTGCCGGGACCATGGCGCTTGCGGCAGGTGAGCAGGCGGTCCGCCACGCCGGACGGGGAGGGGCCCAACTCCACCTGCCAGTACATGGTGTTGGCGGAGAGGAAGACGAGGGATGTGCCGTGCTCGCGGGCCTGCTCCGTGGTGCGGCGCATGTTCGACGACCAGTACTCGTCGTGGCCCGGGAAGACCAGGCCGCGGTACCGGGTCGGGTCGATGCGGCCCGCGTGCAGGTCACGGGTGTCGGCGTACGCGAGGTCGTAGCCGTACCGCTCGGCCCAGCGGATGAAGTCGTAGGCGTGGCCGACGTGCAGGGGCAGGCCCGCGCCCGCGTACGGACGGTCGAAGGAGACCGTGTGCGCGGCCTCGCTCTCGCCCAGGAGGCGGCCCTTCTCGTCCCAGGCGTGGTAGAGGCTGGCGCCCGTGCGGCCGTCCTCGGGGTAGAGGTTGTAGGCCTGCCACGTGATGTCGGGCAGGAGCAGCAGGAGATCCGCCCGGTGGTCGTCACGGACCGTGAACGGGACGTGCGAGCGATAGCCGTCGACCGTGGTGAGGACCGCCACGTACGCCCCGACGCTCCAGTAACTCGGGATGTGGAGGCGCCAGGAGAGCCACCAGTGGTGGCAGGAGACCGTGCGGTCGGCGGTGAGCGGGGCCGGCTGGACGAGGCCGGAGAGTCGGGGGCTCGTGCTGATCTTGCTGGCGCCGTCTCCGCCGTAGTGCCCGATGCGGTAGATGTCGACGTAGAACTGCTGGGGCGGGTCGACCGTCACATGGAAGTCGATCGCCTCGCCGGGGGCCGCGGCGCCGGTGGACGCGAAGCCCTTGATCTGGCCGTGCACGTCATCGGCCGTGCGGGGGCCGTTCGTACGGACGCGGTTGCCGCGGGGCGAGGGGATGTTCTGCGCGCCGGGGGCCGGGGCGTGGTCGATGTACCAGGGAACGACCTGGCCGGTGTCGTCGAAGTAGTGCTCCGCGCCTCGGAGCCAGGGCAGGGGCCCCTGGCCGAAGGGGTCGGTCACGGCGTGCGCCAGGGCGCCCGATTCCCACCTGCGGATCTGCTCCGACCCCATGTTTGTACCCCTCCCTCACTGCTCCCCCGAGACTGCGCTGTGGTGGTGCTGTCTCCTGATGCGGCTGTTCGCCGTCCTCACGCGGCGGTGCTGCCGGCAAGTCCCGTACGGCGGACGGTCCCAGCACATCACATTACGCACGCACTCCGTCACCGTTCGTCGCTAATCGACGAGAACGGAAGGAAGCGTTCCGCGGGCCGCGCGCTGGCGGGGGCGGGACGGGGGGCAACTCGGGGCGTGGGTGGGGCCGGTGGGAGTGTCCCGGCTCGGGCCGGTCGCAGTCGGCTGGTCCCGGGCGCAGTCGGCCGGACCCGGGGCCGGTCCCCGTCGGTCAGACCAGGCGGACCGGCTTTTCCGGGCGGACTCCCAGGCGGGCGAGCCAGCCGCGCAGGGGGATCGGGTCGCCGTCCTCCACGAGGCTCATGACGTGCGGCGCGAGGTCCTTCGCGCGCTCGCCGTCGATCAGGAGGGACGGGCCGTCCAGCCAGTCGAGACCGGGGGCCGCGCCCGCCGTGTCCACGGCGGCGCAGCAGACGAGGGCCGTGACGTGGTCGGCCAGCAACTCCCTTCCCGTGCGCGGCGGCTGGAGCGGGAACAGCGGCAGCATGCCGTCGTCCCAGAGGGCGTCGTCCGGGCCCTGTCCCGTGGGCGCGGGGCGGGGCGGGGCGGCGGCTTCCTCGCGGGCGAGCTCCGCGGTCAGGCCTGCGGCGAGGCGTCCGCCGGGGCCGTCCGCGGGCTCTTCTTCTTCGGTGTCGGCGTCGGCTTCGGCGAGCGCTCCGGTGAGCGCCCCGGAGTGCGCTTCGGGGTGCGCGGCTTCGGCTTCGGTGAGGATCGCTTCGAGTTCGGCTTCGGGGTGGGCGGACCCGGCATCGGCTTCGGCCGCGGCTTCGGTGAGGTCCGGCCGGGCGGGGCCGGGGTTCTCCGCCGTCAGGTGGTCGAGTACGCGGCCCAGCGTCGGCCCGGCGGAGTCCGGTGCCGACGAGCCGGAGCGGTGGCCGACGCCCAGGGAGTCGAGGACGCGGTGGAGGCGGGCGGCGTCCATGCGCCACTTGCGGTCGACGACCTCGTCCGGATACTCCTGCCACGCCACCGGCGCCCAGTCCGGCGTCTGCTCGGCGGGTCCGCCGTGGAAAAGGCGGGCGGCGAGCAGCGAGGCCGCCTCGTCCACCGAGCCGGGCTCCTCCAGGAGGTCACAGGCGGGGCGCTCACCCAGCCGAGAGGTGAACCCCTCGGCAAGGCGGTCCCTGCGGGAGAGCTCGGTGAGGGCGGAGACCACGCCCGCGTCGAGCCGCGAAGGCCAGCGGCCCATCCGCCACGCGGGAAGCGCGACCTTGGTCAGGAGCCGGTCCCACCCGGCATACGCCAGGCCCACCTGCTCCTGGGCGACGATCCGCACCCCGTAGTCCACGGCCTGGGCGCGCTCGGCGGCGGCTGCCGCGACCCCGCGCTCCATCTCGCCGGCGTGCCCCCGGCAGCTGCGCAGGAGCAGCCGCGTCACCCAGCCGACGCCGCCGAGGACCGTACGCACGAGCGGGCCGCGCCCCGGAGCGGAGCTGACCGCGACCGCCGCGTCGAGACCGCGGATGAAGCGCCGGGCCGCGGCTATGTCGGGATGCGCCGAGGGGCCCGTGCCCGCGACGACCGGGGCGAGCACCGCGCGCAGCTCGCCGACCCGCATCCACCACAGGAAGGGGGAGCCGATGACGAGCACCGGAGCCACGGGGGCCTGGCGGCGGGGGCCGGGTCGGCCGTCCCGGACGCCATGGGCCGGGTCCTTCGCCGATGCCGGTCCTGATGTCTCCGCGGGCGGGCCGTGGGCGGGGTGGGTGCGGTCCTCCAGCCAGCTGTCGCAGTCCGGGGTGAGCGCTATCGCCGACGGTGCGGGCACGTCCAGGCGGTCGGCGAGGTCGCGCACCAGGCGGTACAGATCGGGGGCCGAGCTCTCGGTGATCGGGACCGTCGGGCTGACGGCGGGCCTGGAGCGGGCGATCACGAGCGCGACGCCCGCGGCGGCGAGCAGCACGAGGACGGCGACGGCGATCACGATGCCGCGCACGACGTCCCAACTGCCGCCGCTCATATGGCCCGTGGTCCCACCGGCGATCAGCACGACGGCGACGGCCGCTGGCAGCAGTGCGACGGCAACGGCCCTGCTGCGGATGCGCAGCACGGCGAGCGCCTGGGAACGCGCTGACTGCACGCCCACGTCCACACCCGTACCTGACACGACCGATGTCACCCCCTGCTGCCTGTGCCGCCTGCTGCCCGGCCGGGGGCCGGGTCGCCGGGCGGACGGCAGCCGCCGATGGATTTGCTCACTCCCCCACTGTGGCACCCGCCACCGACATCGCAATGCCGGTGGTCTGTTTGGCTCTGGGCACCTGAACCGCTTGCGCCGCACCCTAGTTGGGGTGTCGGGCATCGTCAGCCGGATGGGCGAGCGGTCACTCGATCGAATGGCTTTGGGCAGAGGTGTATGAGGGTGGCAAGGCGATTACGGGACGAACAAGGCCCCGGATCCGCTGTCGGATCCGGGGCCCGTGAGCCGTTGCCGCCTCTGGTTACGCCTCGGCCGCCGCCTTCGCCGCGATGTCCGTGCGGTGCTGGGAGCCGTCGAGGCGGATGCGGGACAGCGCCGCGTACGCACGCTCGCGCGCCGCCGTCAGGTCCGTGCCGGTGGCCGTCACGGAGAGCACACGGCCGCCCGCGCTGACCACGGAGTCGCCGTCGCGCTTCGTCCCGGCGTGCAGGACGTACGCGTGGGGGGCATCCTGTGCCGCCACGTCGCCGAGCCCCTCGATGGGGTCGCCGGTGCGCGGCGTACCGGGGTAGTTGTGCGAGGCGATGACCACCGTCACCGCGGCGTCGTCGCTCCAGCGCAGCGGGGGGAGGTCGGCGAGGGTGCCGTTCGCGGCGGCAAGCAGGACTCCGGCGAGCGGGGTCTTCAGGCGGGCGAGGACGACCTGGGTCTCGGGGTCGCCGAAGCGGGCGTTGAACTCGATGACGCGTACGCCGCGGCTGGTGATCGCGAGGCCCGCGTAAAGCAGCCCCGCGAAGGGGGTGCCCCGGCGGCGCAGCTCGTCGACGGTCGGCTGGAGCACGCTCTCCATGACCTCGTCGACCAGCTTCGGGTCGGCCCACGGGAGGGGCGAGTAGGCGCCCATGCCGCCGGTGTTCGGGCCTTCGTCGCCGTCGAGCGCGCGCTTGAAGTCCTGCGCGGGCTGGAGCGGGACGACGGTGACGCCGTCCGTGACGGCGAAGAGGGAGACCTCGGGGCCGTCGAGGAACTCCTCGATGACGACGCGGTCGCAGGCGAGGGCGTGGGCGCGGGCGGCCTCGACGTCGTCGGTCACGACGACGCCCTTGCCCGCGGCGAGACCGTCGTCCTTGACGACGTACGGCGCTCCGAAGGCGTCGAGGGCCTTGTCGATCTCTTCCGGGGTCGTGCAGACGTAGGACCGGGCGGTGGGCACCTGGGCGCCCGCCATCACGTCCTTGGCGAAGGCCTTGGAACCCTCCAGCCGGGCGGCCTCCTCGGACGGCCCGAAGCAGGGGATTCCGGCGTCGCGTACGGCGTCGGCGACTCCGGCGACCAGGGGCGCCTCCGGGCCCACGATCACCAGGTCGGCGCCGAGCCGGGTGGCCAGGGCGGCCACCGCGCTGCCGTCGAGGGCGTCGACCGGGTGCAACTCGGCCGCGTCCGCGATGCCGGCGTTGCCGGGGGCGCAGTACAGGGCGGAGACGTCGGGGTCGAGGGACAGAGAGCGGCACAGGGCGTGTTCGCGGGCACCACTGCCGATGACGAGGACCTTCACGGGCGTCAGCCTAGCTGGCGTGGCCCAGTGCGTTCGTACAGGAGCCCCAGCTCCAGCGCCCTCCCCGCTTGTACGTTCCTCCAGCCCCAGCCGCTTGACTTGCACTCCCCGGCTCCGGGTATCCGTCTTCGTCTGCGGCTCGGCTCCACGCTGGCCTGCCGCTCCGCGGCGGATCTTTCGCGCCCACCCACCCGATTGCCCCGGATGACGCCCGGGCCCCGGGATCAGGGTTCGTTGTTGTATTCCTCGAGGATTGTTGCGCCCAGTTCGCGGACGATCAGGTCGTGGCCGGAGAGGGCCGACTCGACCAGGTCGGGGTCGTCGTCCGCCGGGATGTCGTCCTCCGCGGAGACATGCTCAGGGGCACGGCGCTCCGGAGCGGGCGCGGGAGCCGGGGCCGGCGTCCGGTTCGCGGCGGGCGGCGGGGACGGCTGCTGGGGCTGCGGAGCCGGGCGCGAGGGGGGCGGCGCGCTGCCCCCGAAGTTGCCCGCGGCGGGCGGCGGCGCCGAGCCCCCCGAGGGGTCGACGATCGCCTCGACCTTCCACTGCACCCCGAACTGCTCCGAAAGCGCCTGCCGCAGCACATCCTCGCTGCCGCTGCTCGCGAAGTTGTCCCGCGCCCCCGCGTTCACGAAGCCGATCTGGAGCGTCGTCCCGTCGAAGCCCGCCACCTGGGCGTTCTGGCTCAGCAGGATCCAGGTGAAGCGGCGGCGCCCCTTCACCGCGTCGAGGATGTTGGGCCACAGGGAACGCGGGTCGGGCCCGCCCACGGGAGCCGCCTGGGCCGGGGCAGGCGCAGGGGCCGGTGCGGGAGCCGGGGAGGCCGCCGGAGCGGGCGTCGCCTGCGCGGGCTGCTGCGGAGCCGGAGCACCGCCGCCCGCCGCCGCGGCCGTGGGCCAGCCGCCGGGGCGGGGGGCCGCCGGCGGCGGAGTGGCAGCGGCAGGAGCAGACGCAGGGGCAGCGGCGCTCGACGGGCCGCTGCCCGGCGCCGACGCCGTGGGCCACCCGCCGGGCCGCCGCTCACCGGCCGGCGGCGCGGCAGCCGCCTCCGGAGGAGCAGCCGGAGCCGCCGGGGCAGCCGGAGCAGCCGGAGCCTCCTGAACCGGCGGAGCCACCGGCTCAGGAGCGGGCGCAGGCGTAGGAGCAGGCGCAGCAGGAGCCCCCGGCCCCCCGCCCCGCACAGCCGCCCGCGCAGCCGCAGCCCCGCCCCCCGGCGCAACCTGCGGAGCACCCTGCGGCGCACCCTGCGGAGCACCAGCACCCGAAGGCATCGCGCCCCCCGGCTGCTGCACCCCCGCATGCGCCTCGGGACCGGGCGCGTACCCCATGGCCGGGCCGCCCCCCTGCCCCGCCGCCACGAAGTTGCCGCCGCGCTCAAGGCGGTCCAGGCGGGCCATGAGCGAGCGCTCGTCGTCGTACGCGGCCGGGAGCAGCACGCGGGCGCAGATCAGTTCGAGCTGGAGCCGGGGCGACGTCGCACCCCGCATCTCCGTGAGGCCTTCGTTGAGGAGGTCGGCCGCGCGGCTGAGCTCCGCGCCGCCGAAGACGCCCGCCTGTGCCTGCATCCGCTCCACGACGTCCGACGGGGCGTCGATGAGCCCCTTCTCCGCCGCGTCCGGAACCGCAGCGAGGATCACCAGGTCCCGCAGCCGCTCCAGGAGGTCGGCGACAAAGCGCCGCGGGTCGTTCCCGCCCTCGATGACGCGGTCGACGACCTCGAAGGCGGCCGCCCCGTCCCCCGAAGCGAAGGCCTCGACCACGGAGTCGAGCAACGACCCGTCCGTGTAGCCCAGGAGGGACGTCGCCATGGCATACGTCACACCGTCCGACGCCGCACCGGCGAGGAGCTGGTCCATGACGGACATCGAGTCACGCACGGACCCGGCACCGGCCCGCACGACCAGCGGGAACACGCCCTCCTCGACGGTCATCTGCTCCCGGCCGCACACCTCCGCCAGATACTCGCGCAGCGTCCCCGGCGGCACGAGCCGGAAGGGGTAGTGGTGCGTGCGCGAGCGGATCGTCCCGATGACCTTCTCGGGCTCCGTCGTCGCGAAGATGAACTTGAGATGCTCCGGCGGCTCCTCGACCACCTTCAGGAGGGCGTTGAAGCCCGCCGAGGTGACCATGTGGGCCTCGTCGATGATGTAGATCTTGTACCGACTCGACGCGGGTCCGAAGAAGGCCTTCTCGCGCAGGTCACGGGCGTCGTCCACGCCTCCGTGCGAAGCAGCGTCGATCTCGATGACGTCGATCGAACCCGGCCCGTTCCGTGCCAGGTCCCGGCAGGACTGGCACTCGCCGCAGGGCGTGGGAGTGGGACCTTGCTCACAGTTGAGGCAGCGGGCCAGGATGCGCGCGCTGGTCGTCTTGCCGCAGCCGCGCGGACCACTGAACAGGTAGGCGTGATTGACCCGGTTGTTGCGCAGCGCCTGCTGCAGCGGGTCGGTTACATGCTCCTGCCCGATGACCTCGGCGAACGACTCCGGGCGATAGCGGCGGTACAACGCGAGAGACGACACGCATACGAGGTTAATGGCGACCACTGACAACCTGGACCGCCCCAACGCAAAGCGCCCCCCACGCACCCGCCAGAGCCAACCTACCCTTGCTGCCTTCCGGCCCTGGGGGAGTTCAGTCAGATAGCGCCACGTGAGGGGCTGACGCCCACCTTAGCGGATCCCCGGCGGCCGAAGCGACGCCGGGAGGCGGCGATCTGACCTCGGGGTGACCCCGGGGAGCCGCCGAGTGGATCGTGTTCGCGAGCACTCCCCAACGTCTTGTATTGTTTGCGGCGGAGGATTCGCCTAGTGGCCTAGGGCGCACGCTTGGAAAGCGTGTTGGGGGCAACCCCTCACGAGTTCGAATCTCGTATCCTCCGCCATTGCTCTCACCGGGCAATACGACGAAGGCCCCCGCTGTTCGCAGCGGGGGCCTTCGTCGTTGGTGCGCGGGCGGCGCCGCCTCCTATCCTCGCCGGGTGAGTACCACCAGTCGCACCCGCCACTTCCGCAACACCGTGAGCAACTGGGCGCTGCTGCCCTCCGGCGACGGCGGTATGGCGCAGAGACTCCCGGCGCAGCCCGTACGGAGTTCGCCCCGTCTGTCGCCGCGCGTCGCGGACGTGGTCCTCGTGGTCCTCGCCCTGGTGCCCGCGCTGATCAGCAATTTCCAGAACCCCTACATAGGACCGTCGGCGCAGTGGGTGAACCTGCTGCTCGCCGCGGTGAGCCCGCTGCCGCTGCTCGTACGGCGCCGGGCCCCCGAACTCGTGCTGGCCGCCGGTCTGCTCGCCAAGATCCTCCAGATCTCGCCCTTCGTGACGCCCCTCGCCTACTACGCGGTGGGCGCCTATCGCGGGCCGCACAGCCGCCGGGCCGTGTGGGCCTCCGCCGGGATCGGGCTCGTGGTTCTCGCGCCCTGGGACGCGGCGGCGTGGTCCAGCTTCCGGACGCTGGCGCTCTGGTTCTCGGTGAACTTCGTCCTCTCCTGCCTGGTGCCGCTGCTCCTGGGGCTCTACGCGGGCGAGCGGCGGGCCGTCGTCGCCGGTCTCGTCGAGCGGGCGGAGCGTGCCGAGCGCGAACAGCGGCTCGTCGCCGAGGCCGCGCGGGAGGAGGAGCGCCGGCGTATCGCGGGCGAGATGCACGACGTGGTCTCCCACCAGGTGAGCCTGATCGTCGTCCACGCCAACGCGCTCAGCGCCGTCGCCCACGACCCGCAGGTGACGGGCGAGACCGCGGAGATCATCCAGACCGCCGGGCGGCGGGCCCTCACCGAGCTCCGCGAGATGCTGGGGCTGCTCAGGAACAGCCCGGCCGCCGGGTCCGACGCCGCCCAGGAGGAGTCGGAGGGCGCGTCCGCCGAGCAGCGGCCCGTCCCCGGCACGGTCGTCGACAGGATCACCGAACTCGCCGACGGCTCACGGTCCGCCGGTCTTCCCGTCACCGTGCTCGTCGAGGGCGAGCCGCAGCCGCTGGCGGAGCCGGTCGAGCGGGCCGCGCACCGGGTCGTACAGGAGGCCCTGACCAACGTGCACAAGCACGCGCCCGGCGCCACGACGCGGATCCATCTCGCGTTCGACGCGCGAACCGTGCGGGTGTGGATCGTCAACGGTCCGCCCGGAAGGCCCGCGGAACCGGCTGCCGACGGTGCGCCGCTGCTGCCCAGCGGGGGACACGGCCTCATCGGTCTGACGGAGCGGGTCCGCCTGGCCGGGGGCACCATCGAGTCCGGGCCCACCGGCGACGGCGGCTTCCGGATCGACGCAGCGCTGCCCACCTCGGTGAACGGGGCGGCACCGGCGGCGGCTTGAGGCGCTCAGGTCAGGCTCACGGACAGGTCCTTCGCGATCTCGGAGTTGCCGCGGCCCCGGCCGACCGCCACGGCGACCTCGCGCTCGCGTCCGGTCAGCTCCGCCATCCGACCTGACGGCCCACCGCGCCTGGATCGAGCGGGTCACCGCGAAGTGACCCCGGTCAGGGCTTTACGGCCGCGTCGTACGCCGTCAGCGCCGCCCGCAGGGTGAGCAGATCCGTGTGGGCGGTGAGGTCGAGGCCCGTCAGGGCGGCGATGCGGCGCAGGCGGTAGTCCACCGTGTTGGGGTGGACGTGCAGGCGCGATGCCGTCTCCCGGCGGTCCAGGTTGGCCGCGAAGTACGTGCGCAGGGTGGCCGTGAGGTCCGGGCCCTCCGCCAGCGGGGAGAGCAGCGCGGCCAGGTGGGCGCGGGCGGGGCTCACGCGGGTGAGCTGGTAGTCGAGGAGCAGCGACGTCAGGGGGTAGACGCCCGGCGGCCGTCCGGTGCCCGTCGCCGTGTCGCGCAGCTCGGTGGCCAGGCGGACCGCCTGCGGGACCCCGGCGGGCGTACTCGCGGCGACGCCCGCCGTCAGGGGCACTCCGCTGACGGTGATGAGGGATGCCGTCAGCTTCTCCAGGCGGGCCCGCTCGGCGTCGGGTGCCTGGTCCGGGGCGGTGTCCGACGGGATGAGCGCGAGGCCCTCGTCGGCGGACAGGCGGGAGAGCACGGGGTGGCCGAGGGCGCGGTCGAGCTCCGTGCGCAGGCGTCTGATCTTGCGCCGGGACGCCACGGTGGCGTCGACGTCGGCGCGGTCCTCGTCGGGGTGGCGTCCGATGGTGAAGGCGAGCGCCAGGTAGCAGGGCGGGAGGCGTATCCCCAGGTGGGCTGAGTCCAGATGGGCGGAGTCCAGGTGGGCGGAGTCGAGATGGGCGGAGTCCAGGTGCGCGCCTCCGCCGTCGAGCTTGCCGTCGAGAAGGGCCGACAGGACGGTGTGCCGGGCCGCGTCGCGCTCGCCGATCAGTGACTGGCTCTCCTCGACGTATCCCGCGGTGACGGCGGCCGTGATCTCGCGCAGGCAGTCGAGCAGGAGCCGGTGGGCCTCGATCAGTTCGTGCGGTTCGGCGGTCGCCGTCACTTCCTCGACGCAGATGCCGGCCCCGTAGTGATAGGCGCTGACGACGGCCTCCACGGGGAGGCGTTCCTCCGCGCGCCTGGCCGCCGAGACCCGCACCTTCTCCAGGAACTCCGGGGGCGGCATGCGTTCCGTGCGCAGCACTTCGGCGAAGGCGCGGATGGTCATGCCGACGATGGTCCGTACGTCTCCGTGCAGTTCCTCGGCGGGCAGCCTTCCGTAGACCGGCAGGTCGTCGGCGATGCGCCGGGTGACCCTCGCGGCGAGGCCCGGCACGTCGGCGATCAGGAAGCGGCCCACGCTTTTGTCACCGGTCACAACTGCCCCCTCGCAAAGTCTGGTCGCGCGCCCACATCGCGGGGGCCGGGATGGCCCGGATCATAAGGGCGTCCGTTACCGCCGGTACACCCCACGCTTCCCTCGCACCCCACTCAGGAGAGCCCGTGCGCCCCACACGCGCCCGTACCACCACCGCAGCCATGGCCGCCGCGCTGACCGCCTGCCTCCTCTCAGCGGCTCCGGTCGGCGCGGTGTCCTCGAAGGCCGACGAACCGCCGGACAAGCCCCTGGAGTACGTCGCCATCGGCGACTCGTTCGCGGCGGGGCCCCTCATCCCGGACCAGAACCAGCTGTCCTGTCTGCGCTCGGCCCGCAACTACCCGGCGGTCGCCGCCGAGGCGCTGGGCGCACGGCTCACCGACGTCAGCTGCTCGGGCGCGAAGGTGAGCGACTTCTCCGGCCGCCAGTTCGGCCTGCTCGCGCCCCAGTACGAGGCGCTGAAGCCGAGCACCGACCTGGTGAGCGTGACCATCGGCGGCAACGACGTCAGCCTCGTCGCCACCGCGCTCGGCTGCGTCAATCTCCTGCCCAAGCCCACCGGCATCTCCTGCGCC
This sequence comes from Streptomyces sp. NPDC059900, assembly GCF_050270335.1. Classification (NCBI taxonomy): domain Bacteria; kingdom Bacillati; phylum Actinomycetota; class Actinomycetes; order Kitasatosporales; family Streptomycetaceae; genus Streptomyces; species Streptomyces sp. NPDC059900. The sequence goes on along the minus strand of NZ_JBNNJZ010000070.1, from coordinate 10,595 downwards.
GACACCGCGGCGAGCAAGGGCGACCCCACCGCGAAGGCCATCGACGCCTGGAGCGCCACCTTCGGCAAGGCCCTGGACGAGGTGCACCGCCGGGCCCCGAACGCGAAGATCGTCGTCGCGGGTTACGCCACCTACATCCGCGAGGACGGCTGCTGGCCCACCCAGCCCATCTGGGACAAGGACGGCAACTACCTCCAGGCGCGCGTGAACCAGCTCAACGGCGTCCTCGCCGCCCAGAGCAGGGCCCACCACGCCACCTACGTCGACACCGCCGCCGTCAGCGCCGGTCACGACACCTGTGCCGCACCGTCCGAGCGCTACATCGAGGGCCTGGTGCCGACGAGCGTCGCGGCGCCGCTGCACCCCAACGCGCGCGGTATGGCGGCTTTCGGAAAGGCGGTGGCACAGGCGGCCCGCGGTTAGCCATTAACCGTTCGCCGTTAGCAGTTGGCCATTAGCCCTACATGACGATCGAGCCGCATGGTTAAGCTCGGCTGCATGCTTGATACGCGGCGCATGCAAGTCCTCCGGGCGGTCGTCACCAGCGGCTCCGTGACCGCCGCGGCGCGCAACCTCGGGTACACGCCCTCCGCGGTGAGCCAGCAGATGGCGGCCCTGGAGAAGGAGGCGGGCATCGCTCTCCTGGAGCGGACGGGACGCGGGGTGCGGCCGACGGACGCCGGTCGGCTGCTCACCGAGTACGCGGTCACCATCGGCAGGCAGCTCGCGGAGGCGGAGACCGCGCTCGCCGGGCTGCGGGCCGGGCGGACGGGCCGGGTCTCCATGCGGTACTTCACCACGGCCGGGGCGCGGCTCGTCGCCCCGGCGCTCGCCGCGCTGCGGAGCGCGCAGCCCGGCGTACAGGTCGAGTTGAAGCTCTCCGACCCCGACGACCCGATGCCGCAGGTGCGGGACCGGCAGGTGGATCTCGCGCTCGTGGTCAGGCCGCGGGGCGAACCGGGCGTCGACGGCGTGCGGTTCGAGCATCTCCTGGACGACCGCTTCCACGCCGTACTGCCTGCGGGGCACCCTCTCGCGGCCGACCGGCTGCTCGACATGGCGGACCTCGCCGACGAGCCATGGGTGGCGAGCGAGTCGCCGGGGCCCTGCCTCGACCCCATCCTGGAGGCATGCGGCGCGGCCGGCTTCAGCCCGGACTTCGTGGTGGAGAGCGGGGACTACGCCACGGCGCAGGGCTTCGTCGCCGCGGGTCTCGGCGTCAGCCTCGTACCGGAACTGGGCCTCGACGCGCCCCACCCCGGTGTCGTCGTCCGCGAGGTCCGCAACCCGGTGCCCGTCCGGTCGATCTACGCGGCGGTGCGCGGCCCGGCACCCGACCGCCCGGCGGTGCGCGGCCTGCTCGACGCGCTGCGGGCCGCGGCGGCTCAGACCGCCCCGTCCGCCTCGCCCGGCTCCGGGGCCGCGTAACAGCGCACGATGACCGTCTGCCCGGGGCTCCAGTGCTGCTCGCCGGTGCCGAGGAAGCGCCAGCCCGTACGTTCGTAGAGCGCGGTGGCCGAAGTGTCGGACTCGACGACGTCCAGGACGGGGAAGAGACCCAGCTGCCCGGCCTCCTCGACGACCCGCGCGAGGAGCCGCGCCCCGAGCCCGTGCCCGCGGGCCCACGGCGCCACGAACAACCGGCTGACCACGGCGATCCCAGCGTCCGGCACGCCCTCGCGCTCGCTCCACAGCACGGGCGCCACGTCGTCCCCGCCCTGGCGGCAGAGCACGACATGTCCGGCCACCCGCCCGTCGAGCTCGGCGACCCAGGCCCCTGCGAGCGAGCCCCCCGTCAGCCAATCCACCGCCCGCTCGGGCCAGTTGACGGGGTATCCGTCGGCCGCGTGCACTTGGGCGAGCGCTTCCACGCAGGCGGGCAGGTCGGGAGCGTGGCGAGGGCGGACGCGGACGGCCGTGGCGTGACTCATGCCCCCATCCTCCCCCGCGCGCAAAGGCCTTTTCCGTGCTCCCGACGCTATGGTCAGGATTCAGACAGAGCCTGCATGACATGGGGGAGGCGGCCGCCAATGGCGCCGGATGAGGCTGTGATCGGCTGTACCGGTGAACTCGTCATCGGTACGCGCGGATCCGCGGGGCCCGGAGAGGTCCTGGTGCGGATCCGAGGGGGTTCCGAGACGTTTCTCGCCTGGTCCGACGAGCCGCTGCCGTACGGCGCCGCAGTGCTCGTGATCGAGTCGCGGGGCAGCCGCCAGGTCGATGTCATCAAGTGGGCGGACCCGTTGGACGCGTTGACCGGCGACGGTGCCGGCAGCGCCGGTTGAGGAGTCGATCGATGTTCGGTTACCGCGTTCCCGCCCCCGACGAGGCGATGTTGATCTCCGGCGGACGGCGAGGCCTCGGCGGCGCGCCCTTTCGCGTCGTGACGGGCCACGGCAAGTTCGTCCTGCCCATTTTCCGCAAGACCCGCTTCCTCACGCTCTCCATGTGCGAGGCGGAGGTCGTCGAGCACTGCGTGACCCGGCAGGGCATCGCCCTCAAGGTGCGGGCCGTGATCGCCTTCAAGGTCGGCAACGACACGGAGAGCATCGTCAACGCCGGTCAGCGCTTCCTTTCCGACCAGGACCAGATGTCCGTCCTGACCGGCCGTATCTTCGCCGGTCATCTGCGGTCCATCATCGGCTCGATGACGGTCGAGGAGATCGTCACCGAGCGGCAGAAGCTCGCCACCGAGGTCCTGGACACCTCGAAGTCCGAGATGGCGAAGATCGGTCTGCACGTGGACTCGCTCCAGATCCAGTCGATCGACGACGGCGACACGGGCTACATCGACGCCATGTCCGCGCCGCACAAGGCCGCCATCCAGCGCCAGGCGCAGATCGCCCAGGCGCAGGCGACACAGGCCGCGGCGGAGGCCGAGCAGGAGGCGGCGCGCAACCAGGCGGAGTACGCGCGCAAGACCGCGATCGTGCAGGCCCAGTACTCCGCCGAGGTCGAGCAGGCGCAGGCGAGGGCCGCCCAGGCGGGGCCGCTCGCGGAGGCGCACGCACAGCAGGAAGTGCTCGACGCGCGCACCGAACTGGCCGAGCGCGCGGCCCAGTTGCGCCAGCAGCAGCTGGTCGCCGAGGTGGTCAAGCCCGCCGAGGCGGACGCCGAGCGCATCCGGGTCCTTGCGCTGGCCGAGGCCGAGCGGATGAAGATCCAGGCGGAGGCGGCGGCGTCGTACGACCGTGTCGCGCTCGACCGGATGCTGATCGACCAGCTGCCGCAGATCGTGAAGGAGGCGGCGAACGGCCTCTCCGGTGCCAACGTCAACGTCCTGAACGGCGCGGACGGCCTCGGCGAGATCGCGGCCGGGCTCGTCGGCCAGGGCCTGACGATCCTGGACTCGGTACGCAACAACCTCGGTACGTCCGAGGGCGAGGGCAAGCCTTCGGACCTCAAGCGGTACCTGGGGGCGCCGGGGAACCGCGGGCAGGCGGACGGCGGCAGGAACGACGGGCCCGTGGAGATCCAGTAGCCGTACGGCTCCTGCCGTGCGGAGCCCCGGCGGCCGGGGGAGGATCGCCCCATGGACGTCACCCTGCACCTGGCACAGCAACCGGAAGCCGACGAGCTGCTCGGCCGCAGTCCGCTGGCCGCGCTCGTCGGCATGCTGCTCGACCAGCAGGTACCGATGGAGTGGGCCTTCGCGGGCCCGCACACGATCGCGCGGCGGCTGGAGGCGGACGATCTCGACGCGCACGAGATCGCCGCGTACGACCCCGACGAGTTCGCCGCGCTGCTCTCCGCCAAACCCGCGGTGCATCGCTATCCGGGGTCGATGGCCAAGCGGATCCAGCAGCTGTGCGGGTATCTGGTGGAGCACTACGACGGTGACCCCGCCGCCCTGTGGGAGGGGGCCGCCTCCGGCAAGGAGCTCCTGAAGCGCCTGAACGACCTCCCCGGCTTCGGCAAGCAGAAGTCCCAGATCTTCCTGGCCCTCCTGGGCAAGCAGCTGGGCGTACGTCCCACGGGCTGGCGGGAGGCGGCGGGCGCCTACGGCGAGCCGAACGCGTACCGCTCGGTCGCGGACATCACGGACCCGGAGTCCCTCCAAAAGGTCCGCACCCACAAACAACAACTAAAAGCAGCAGCCAAGGCCTCCGGCCAGTAACCCCAACCGGGCCCCCCGCACCAACCCCTGACCGAACAACCTTTCCCGCCCCCCACCCGTGTGCCCCGCAGCGACGGGACCGCTGGCCAGCACGGCGCAACCACGGGAGCCCGGCCCCACACACGACGGCCCGCACCCGGCATCGAGACGCGAGGGGACGTGTCGGTATTTCCGCCCGGAGCACGGCAAGCACCACTCCCCAGCCGAAGGAACCGGGCGGCGCCCACCCGATGGCGAGGACGGACATACCGACGCGGCCCCGCACCCACACACGCACCGGCACCGCCCCCGGACGCACCGGCACCCGCACCGGCACCGGCATCCGCACCCAGCGGCCCTAGCCCAACTGGGCCAATCTCGGCGCAGGGCAACACCAAGCGGCCCCCCTCGGGGGACATGACCCCATATGAGCCGCGCCGCATCGCCCCGCCCCGCGTGGCTGCGAGCTGCCCTCATCCTGCTGGCACTCCTGGGCACAGTCCTCGCCCCCGCGACCCCCGCAGAAGCCGCCCCCGCCCCACCCCCCGCGGCCGTCTCCACCGAGCCCGCGGGCGAGGCCCACCAGGACACCACCGACAGCGCACTCCGCGTACCCGCAAGGCGCCCCGCTCCCCACACCACCCCGGCCGTACGCCACCCCCGCGCCGCACACCGAAGCCGCCCAAGCCCCACACGTAGCCGCACGCACTGCCCCGCCCCACGCTCCGTCGTCCTGCGCTGCTGACAGTCCCGCCCCGGACTGGCCCCCCCACTCAGCAGCAGCGAACCCAGGACAGGACAGACACCCATGCCCATCGACCCGTACGCAGCCCTGCACGCCCTCCTCCGCGCCGAAGCCGTACGCAACGCGCCCCATCCCGCGCCCGCGCCCGTCAAGGCGCAGACAGAGGACGAGGAGGACCACAAGGAGAACCCGGCCCAGACAGACCGCTGACCCCGACCGGCGCAGACGCGACCGGCGCAGACGCGAACGTCAGGCCCCCGTCGGCCTCAGCGTCTGCGCCGGGCAGTCCCGAACACGGACCGCGAGATCTCCCGCCCCAGCTGCGTCCCCAGCGACCGCGCCAACGACTTGAAGATCCCGCTCCCGACCACCTGATCCACCACGGACCCCCGCCCCTGCTCCCGCCCCTGCCCCGCAGGCCCAGCCGCAGGCTTCTCCGCCGCCTCCGCCGCCTCAACCTCGGCGGACGCCGCCCGCGCGGCCAACTTCTCGAACGCCGACTCCCGATCCACCGCCTCCGCATACCGCCCGTACAGCAGCGACCCCTTCACCGCCCCTTCGAGCGCCCCCGCCTCCACCGGCCCCATCAGCGACTCCGGCGCCCGCAGCCGCGTGACCGCCACCGGCGTGGGCGCGCCCTTCTCGCTCAGAACGGTGATCACCGCCTCGCCGGTACCGATCGTCGTCAGCGTCTCCGCCAGGTCGTACGCGGAGTGCGGAAAGGTCCGTACGGTCGCCTTCAGCGCCTTCTCGTCGTCCGGAGTGAACGCCCGCAGCGCGTGCTGGACCCGGTTGCCCAGCTGGGCGAGCACATCGCCCGGTACGTCCTTCGGCGTCTGCGTCACGAAGAAGACGCCGACCCCCTTCGAGCGGATGAGCCGCACGGTCTGGGTGATCGCCTCCAGGAACGCCTTCGACGCCCCGTTGAAGAGCAGATGCGCCTCGTCGAAGAAGAAGACGAGCTTCGGCTTCTCCAGGTCGCCCACCTCGGGCAGGTCGTTGTAGAGATCCGCGAGCAGCCACATCAGGAACGTCGAGAAGAGCTGCGGCTTGTCCTGCACGGCGGGCAGTTCGAGGACCGACACCAGACCGCGCCCGTCCGGCGCCGCCCGCAGGAATTCGCTCGTGTCGAACTCCGGCTCCCCGAAGAAGTCCCCCATGCCCTGCGCCTCGAAGGCGGTGAGCGCCCGCAGGATGACGCCCGCGGTGACCGTGGAGAGCCCGCCGATCCCCTTGAGCTCGGGCTTTCCCTCGTCCGACGTCAGGAACGTCACCACGGCCCGCAGGTCCTTCAGGTCGACCAGTTCAAGCCCTTTCTGGTCGGCGTAATGGAAGATCAGGCCCAGCGACTGCTCCTGGGTCTGGTTGAGCTGGAGGACCTTCGAGAGGAGTACGGGGCCGAAGCTCGTGATCGTCGCCCGCACCGGAGTCCCGGTCCCGATCCCGCCCAGCGCGTAGAACTCGCTGGGGAAGCCCGTGGCCTCCCACGTCTGCCCGACCTCGCGGGCCCGCTCGGCGACCTTCTCCCCGGCCTCTCCGGGCATCGAGATCCCGGAGACGTCTCCCTTGACGTCGGCGAGGAACACCGGCACGCCCTGCGCCGCGAGCTGCTCGGCGATGAGCTGGAGGGTCTTCGTCTTTCCCGTGCCGGTCGCGCCCGCGACGAGCCCGTGCCGGTTGAGCATGGCCAGGGGGATGCGGATCTGGGCGCCGGGCAGGCACTGCCCGTCCCACAGGAGCGCGCCGAGATCGAGCGCGGGCCCGTCGAAGGCGTACCCGGCGGCGATCTCCACGGCCTCCTGAGCCGTCACCCCCGCGACAGAAGATGACTCGTTAGAGGGGTTCGCGCCCCCCGCAGTGGACGGCATCGGCCGGCTCTCGCTCACTTCTGCCCCTGTTCCCGGCTCGGGTCTTTCCGAAATGCCCTCATTTACGGCGTCATTTCCCAGACTCGCACTCCGTCGCCATGGCTGCGCCCGGAGAGCCTTGCCCGGTAGGCTTTCCGTGTGATCTTCAAGCGCATCGGAAACGGCCGGCCGTACCCCGACCACGGCCGGGAAAGCACCCGGCAGTGGGCGGACGTCGCGCCGCGCCCGGTCCGCCTCGATCAGCTCGTGACGACCAAGGGCCAGCTGGACCTAGAGACGCTCCTCGCGGAGGACTCGACGTTCTACGGCGACCTCTTCGCGCACGTGGTGAAGTGGCAGGGCGACCTCTACCTGGAAGACGGACTGCACCGCGCGGTCCGCGCGGCGCTCCAGCAGCGCCAGGTGCTGCACGCCCGCGTCCTCGAACTGGGCTGATCCGCTTCCGGCGGCGCCGCCGCCGGACGCCCGTGCCCTCATTGGCCCTTTTGGGTTGGACTGGGCCCGAGTCAATGATCATTTAGTAGGCATCGCGGCGTCGCCGCACTACGCTGCGCCCATGAGCATGCTCACTCCCCCCGGCATGGGCGGCAAGTACCGCATCACGGGTTCCAAATATCCCCGTATGCGCCGGAACCGCGGCCGTCGCCGGATGGTGCTCGCGGTGATCGCGTCCGTCGTCGCGGTCGGCCTGATCGGCTGGGGAACGTTGCAGCTCATCGACGTCTTCACGGGCGGCGACAAGGCCACGGCGGCGAGCAAGCGCGGCAACTGCCCGGCCGGGCGGCCCAGCGCGTCGGCCGGGCCGACCGCACCCAAGGCACTTCCGAAGCCGGGCGACATCAAGGTCAACGTCTACAACGCCACGCCCCGCGGCGGCCTCGCCAAGGACGTCGCGGCCGAGCTGAAGAAGCGCGGCTTCACCGTCGGCAAGGTGGACAACGCCCCCAAGGAGTACGACAAGAAGGTCAAGGGCACCGGGATACTGCTCGGCCCCAAGTCCGCCGAGCAGAGCACGCTGCCCGTCCTCGGCACGCAGCTCGCGGGCACCGAGAGCCGCACCGACGCCCGCAAGGGCGGCGAGGTGGACCTCATCCTGGGCACGAAGTTCAAGGATCTGGCAAAGAAAGAGGACGCCGACAAGGCCCTGGCGGTACTCGCCAAACCCAAGCCGGCGCCCTCGACGTCCGACGGCAAGAAGGCCTGCTGAGCCTTCGCCTGCTGCTGCGCCCTGCTGCGTGCGCCCTGCTGCTGCGCGGTGCTACTCCGCGGTGCCGTACATCCGGTCGCCCGCGTCGCCCAGGCCCGGCACGATGTAGCCGTTCTCGTTGAGCCGCTCGTCGACCGAGGCCGTCACGACCGTCACCGGCGTGCCCGCGAGCTCGCGCTCCATGACCTCGACGCCCTCGGGGGCGGCGAGCAGCACCACGGCGGTGACGTCGTCGGCGCCGCGCTTGATCAGTTCCTGGATGGCCGCGACGAGCGTGCCGCCCGTGGCCAGCATCGGGTCAAGGACGTACACCTGGCGGCCGGAGAGGTCCTCCGGCATGCGGGTCGCGTACGTCGACGCCTGGAGCGTCTCCTCGTCGCGGATCATCCCGAGGAAGCCCACCTCGGCGGTGGGAAGCAGCCGCACCATGCCGTCCAGCATGCCGAGCCCGGCGCGCAGGATCGGCACGACCAGGGGGCGCGGGTGGGACAGCTTGACGCCGGTCGTCGGGGTGACCGGGGTCTCGATGTCGACCTGCTCCGTGCGCACGTCCCGGGTGGCCTCGTACGCGAGCAGGGTGACCAGCTCGTCGGCGAGCCGCCGGAAGGTAGGGGAGTCGGTGCGCTTGTCGCGCAGCGTGGTGAGTTTGTGCGCCACCAGCGGGTGGTCGACGACGTGGATCCGCATGCCTTCAACAGTAACCGCGCCGCGGACCCCCCTGTCTCCCCCCGTGACAGGCCGTTCCCGTCCCTTCCCGCACCTCTGGAAACAGCCCGCGCTCGCATCAAACCCGCCGTTCGGGGGAAAGTGGACGTACGACCTGGGGTTGGTGATGCCCATGCCGGACAGAGATCCGGGCGGCCGAGAGCCGGACCGCGAGACCGATGCCGAGCGCCGGCGCCGACGCGCCCAGTTCCTGCACGAGAGGGCCGAGGCGATCGAGCTCCGCGAGCGTGTGAAGCCGCGCCGCGCCCGGGCGGCACGCATGCGTCAGCAGATGCGCATGCGCACGTTCCGCTGGTAGCGACCACCTCTCAGGCAGGCATCGGGAAGGTGTCCGTGCAAAGCGACGCGGACACAGCGGGCGGAAGACCTCTCCTTGAGCCGTGGTTTCTGCCACGATTCCGAGTGGGCGGGGCTTGGAACAGCAATTCCCCGCTCCCCGAACTCGCCGGGGGGACACCCGAACCGTCAACCGGCACTGTCTATGACCAGTGGGAGAGTCACGGTGTACTTCGCCGCACTGCTCGCGCGCACCGAAGACGGGTGGGAAGCGAGCGACACGGAGCTCGACGATGTGGAGAGCCTGTCGGATCTCGCCGACCTGGCCCGCGAGGCCACGGCCGGAAGCGCTGAGGACGACACCGTCCTCGTCTTCATCGAACAGGAGGACGCCTGGTTCGGCGTCGTCCGCGTCGACGGTGAGGAGGACCCTCGTATCTACGTCTCGGACGCGGCCGCGGCCGCCCGGAGTTCGTACGGCGAGATCCTGCTCACCGACGAGATGCTCGGCCGTGAGCCGGGCGACGACCCGGGTGTCGACCTGGACGCCCTCGACCTGGACGGCACGGAGGACGGCGAACCGACCGACTCCGACGCCGCCCCCGATTCCGCCGCCGACGACGATTCGGGGGACGCCGCGGACGACGCGGTGCCCGCGGGCCCTCTCGGCGACCCGGAGCTCCTGACCGACCTCGGCGTGCCCGAGAAGGAGCTGCTCGGTCTGGAGCCCGGTGACGCCCTCAGCGACATCGCCGAGATCCTCGGGGCGGCGGAGGTGCTCGAGACCGTCCGCTAGGGCCGGTCGTCAAACTCCCGTCGTCCGCGCGGTGACCGATAGGTTCCCGGTGTGACCGACCGGAACGACCGCATCCCCCCGCCCGAATCCGAACCGGAACCCGATCCCGTACGCGACCGCTGGCGGGCGCCCATGCGGCTCGCCCTGGAAGAGGCCGAACTGGCCGTCCGGGGCGGCGATGTGCCCGTCGGCGCCGTCGTGCTGTCCCCGGACGGCACGACGGTGCTCGCGGCGGGCCACAACGAACGTGAGGCGACCGGCGACCCGACGGCGCACGCGGAGGTGCTCGCCGTCCGCCGGGCCGCCGCAGCGCTCGGCGAGTGGCGCCTGACCGGCTGCACGCTGGTGGTGACCCTGGAGCCCTGCACGATGTGCGCGGGCGCGCTCGTCCAGTCCCGGATCGACCGGGTCGTCTACGGAGCGCGGGACGAGAAGGCGGGCGCCGCGGGCTCCGTCTGGGACGTCGTGCGCGACAGAAGGCTCAACCACCGCCCCGAGGTGATCGGGGGCGTCCTCGCGGAGGAGACCGCGGGGCTGCTCACGCGCTTCTTCCGGGGGCGCTGAGGGGTCGCTGCGGGGCCGCCGAGGGGGCACTGCGGGGGCGGATTTCTGACCACGGCCCTCTTTGGGCTAGAGTTCCTCTCGGTAGCGTGTCCGAGCGGCCGAAGGAGCTCGCCTCGAAAGCGAGTGTGGGGAAACTCACCGTGGGTTCAAATCCCACCGCTACCGCTCTTACAACGAAGGCCCCGTCCGCGAGGACGGGGCCTTCGTTGTTTTCGGCGTTCTTCGGCGTTCTTCGGCGTTCTTCGGACGGATTGGTCGGGGGAAGCGGCATCGGGGGGACAAGCCGCTCCCCCCGATGAGGACTGGAACCCTCAAGC
>NZ_JBNNJZ010000069.1:0-28016 GCF_050270335.1 Streptomyces sp. NPDC059900 | reverse complement strand
TCCCCGGGGACCCTTGACCCTCGCACTCTTGACAGCACGCTGTCGCTTTGACAGCATGCTTACATAAGCAATCAGCGCTCAGCGGCAGCAGCACCCCACCCAGTGGAGGCAGTCATGACCCGCAAGCCCGTACACCTCGCCGTTTACGACACGCTCGCCGACTGGGAGCCCGGTCACGCCACGGCGTTCCTGGCCCGCGCGGGGTACGAGATCCGCACCGTCGCCGCGGACTCCCTCGACCCCGTCACCACGGCGGGCGGCGTCCGCATCCAGCCCGATCTGACCCTCGCCGGTCTGCGGCCCGAGGACAGCGCGCTGCTGATACTGCCCGGCGCCGACCTGTGGGACGCGGGCGACGACCTCGCCCCCTTCGGCCGCGCGGCCCGCGCCTTCCTCGACGCGGACGTGCCGGTCGCGGCGATCTGCGGGGCCACCGCCGGGCTCGCCCGCGAGGGACTGCTCGACGAGCGCACGCACACCAGCGCGGTGTCGTTCTACCTCGCGGCCACCGGATACAAGGGCGGCGAGCGGTACGTGGACGCCGACGCCGTCACGGACGGCGGGCTGATCACGGCGGGGCCGACCGAGCCCGTGGCGTTCGCCCGCGAGATCCTCGGGCACCTCGGCGCCTTCGAGGGCGAAAAGCTCGATGCCTGGTACCGCCTCTTCCACGACTCGGACGCCTCCGCCTACGAGGTGCTCGAATCGTGAGCGCCGACCGCACGCCCGTCTCCGAGGAGAAGGTGCGGGAGCAGCAGGATCTGTTCTCCCGCACCGCCCTCGGGGTCTTCAGGCTCAACGGCCAGTTCCTGTCCGTGGCCGATGAGCTGGCGGAGGCGGGCGGACTCACCGCCGCCTGGTGGCAGGTGCTCGGCGCCGTCCTGCGCGAGCCCCTGCCCGTCGCCGGCATCGCCCGCGCGATGGGCATCACCCGGCAGAGCGTGCAGCGCGTCGCCGACCTCCTCGTGCGCCGCGGCCTCGCCGAGTACGTGCCCAATCCCGCCCACCGCCGGGCCAAGCTCCTGCGCCCCACGGACGAGGGCCTGGCCGCCGTCAGGAAGATCAGTCCCGGCCATGCGGAGCGGGCCGCCCGGCTCGCTGACGCGCTCGGCGAGGACGAATTCCGCGAGACCGTACGGGTGTTGGAGCGGCTTTCCGGCGTCCTGTCCGACCTGGATACGGAACAACCCGTTACGGAGCCGTAGCAGGCAGTCCGTGCGCCGATGTCGCAGCGCCCCACTATCCTCGATCTGTTGCACACCAACGGGGGAGGTCGCGCGGCGATGGAAAAGCTCGGGCCCGGGGATCCACAGCGAATAGGCGCCTACCGGCTGCTCGCGCGGCTCGGAGCGGGCGGCATGGGGCACGTCTATCTGGCGCGGTCCGACCGGGGACGTACGGTCGCGGTGAAGCTGGTGCGTGAAGAGCTCGCCGAACAGGAGGAGTTCAGGAACCGCTTCCGGCAGGAAGTGCAGGCGGCGCGGCGGGTCGGCGGCGAGTGGACGGCGCCGGTGCTCGACGCGGACACCGACGCGGCGATCCCCTGGCTGGCCACGGGATATGTCGCGGGACCCTCGCTCCAGAGCGTCATCTCGCGTGACCACGGGCCGCTGCCCGAGCGGTCCGTGAAGATCCTTGCGGCCGGGCTCGCCAACGCGCTCAAGGACATTCACGCGGCGGGCCTCATCCACCGCGACCTCAAGCCGTCGAACGTGCTCGTCACGATCGACGGCCCCCGCGTCATCGACTTCGGCATCGCCCGCGCGCTCGAAACGGTCACCGACGGCGGCCTGACCCGTACCGGCGCGCTCGTCGGCTCGCCCGGTTTCATGGCGCCCGAGCAGGTGCGGGGCGACCGGATCACGCCCGCTTGCGACGTTTTCTGCCTGGGTTCGGTCCTCGCGTACGCGGCTTCGGGCGCGCTGCCGTTCGGCACGGCCAACAGCGGTGTGCACGCGCTGATGTTCCGTATCGCCCAGGAGGAGCCGAACCTGGAAGACCTTCCGGAGGAGCTCGCCGAACTGGTCGGCGAGTGCCTGCGCAAGAACCCCGCGGACCGCCCTTCCCTCGAGCAGCTTCTGGAGCGCACGGGCGCGCATGACACCCTCGGCGACGGCGGCCGGACCCGCGACCCCTGGCTGCCGGGGGCCCTGGTGGCCCAACTGGGCCGTCATGCCGTGCAGTTGCTGGACACGGAGGACCCCGACGACGACGGGCCGCAGGCCCCGCCCGCGCCGGGACCCGCGGGATCGGCACCGCCGGTGACGCTCGCGCCGCCGAAGGAGCTGACGGCGGGCGGCGAGGGCGCCGCGCGCAAGCCCGCCGGGGCCGACGGCGGGGCGGGCGGAGCCGCCGGAGCCGCTGCCGCCGCCGGAGGAGCTGCCGGAGCCGCCGCTGCCGCCGGGAACGGCGCAAGGCCGGGGCCCGCCGAAGGGGACACCCCGCCGCCTCCGGGCAAGCCGGGCGACTCCTCCCTCGACCACCTCCCCACGATGATCGCCGGCGGCCAGGCACCGCCCCCCTCTCCCCCGCCGGGCCCGGCGTACGGCTACCCCCAGCAGCACCCCCAGCCGGGGACCCCCGGCTACGGCTACCCCCAGCAGGGCCCCTACGGCCCCACGCCGCCCTACGGACCCACGCCCCCGTACGGGCACACGCCTCCGTACGGCCCGCTCGGCCACCCGCAGCCCGAACCCCCGCGCCGCAGCGGCCGGTCCACCGCCGCGCTCATCGCGGTGGCCGTCATAGTGGCCATAGGAGCGGGCGGCACGGTGTACGCGGTGATGAACGGCGACGGCACCACGAAGGCGGGCGGCACCAGCTCCGGGTCGCCGTCCGACAACGACCCTTCGACGCCGGGCACACCGTCCGGGGAGGACTCGACGGACCCCGAGGACCCGCCCACGACCCCCGCGTCCAAGGACGAGGAGGGCACCGTCCCGGAGAAGTTCCTCGGCACGTGGAACGGCTCCATCCAGAACAACCTGGGCAGCAACTCCCGGCAGCTCGTGCTCCAGCAGGGCGACGTCGGCGACACGATCATCTCGATCACGGCGGACGGCCCGACCGACACGGGCGGCACGTACCACTGCGTGTTCCAGGGAAAGCTGGAGTCGGCGAGCGGCAACACCCTGCGCGTCGGACCGACGGACGTCATCGTCGGCGAACCCGCGACCTCCTGCCGACCGGGCCAGGCGAGCACGATCACCCTGCTCTCGAACGGCAGGCTGCACCGCGAGAACACCGGCACGGACAAGGGCCTGACGTACGACAAGGCGGGCTGAGCGGAGAAGAAGCAGGCCGAACGTCGAGCGGGGAAACGCCCGAGGGGCGCACCGGAAGAACCGGTGCGCCCCTCAGTCGTACAGCCGCAGCCTCAGTCGCGGCCGCAGCCGCAACCTCGGCGAAACCGCTAGATGAACGAGTTGATCTCGATCGTCTCCGTGCGGCCCGGGCCCACGCCGATCGCGGAGATCGGGGCGCCGGACATCTCCTCCAGGGCCTTCACGTAACCCTGCGCGTTCTTCGGCAGGTCGGAGAAGGTCTGGGCCTTGGTGATGTCCTCGGACCAGCCGGGAAGCGTCTCGTAGACCGGCTTCGCGTGGTGGAAGTCCGTCTGGTTGTACGGGAGCTCCTCCACGCGCTTGCCGTCGATCTCGTACGCGACGCAGACCGGGATCTCCTCCCAGCCCGTGAGGACGTCCAGCTTGGTGAGGAAGAAGTCCGTCAGGCCGTTCACGCGGGTCGCGTAGCGGGCGATCGGGGCGTCGAACCAGCCGCAGCGGCGGTCACGTCCTGTGGTGACACCGCGCTCGCCGCCGATGCGGCGCAGGTCCTCGCCGTCCTGGTCGAAGAGCTCCGTCGGGAACGGGCCCGCGCCGACGCGCGTGGTGTACGCCTTCAGGATGCCGATGACGCGGCTGATCTTCGTCGGGCCGACGCCCGTACCCGTGCAGGCGCCGCCCGCGGTCGGGTTCGAGGACGTGACGAAGGGATACGTGCCGTGGTCCACGTCCAGGAGGGTGCCCTGGCCGCCCTCGAACAGGACGACCTTGTCCTCGTCGAGCGCGTTGTTGAGGATCAGCGTGGTGTCGGCGACGTACTGCTTGATGTTCTCGCCGTGCTCCAAGAGCTGCTCGACGATCTGGCCGACCTCGATGGCGCGGCGGTTGTAGAGCTTGGTGAGGAGCTGGTTCTTGACCTCGAGCGCCGCCTCGACCTTCTGCTCCAGGATCGACTGGTCGTAGAGGTCCTGGACGCGGATGCCGGTGCGGTTGATCTTGTCGGCGTACGTCGGGCCGATGCCGCGCCCGGTCGTGCCGATCTTGCGCTTGCCGAGGAAGCGTTCCGTCACCTTGTCGACGGTCACGTTGTACGGCGTGATGATGTGCGCGTTACCGCTGATCAGCAGCTTCGACGTGTCGACGCCGCGCTCGTTCAGACCGCTCAGCTCGGAGAGCAGGACCGACGGGTCGACGACGACTCCGTTGCCGATGACTGGCACGCAGTCCGGGGAGAGAATCCCGGAAGGGAGGAGATGCAGCGCGTACTTCTGGTCGCCGACGACGACCGTGTGGCCGGCGTTGTTGCCGCCCTGGTATCGCACTACATAGTCCACGGAGCCACCGAGCAGGTCAGTGGCCTTTCCCTTGCCTTCGTCACCCCACTGAGCACCGAGCAGCACAAGTGCGGGCACAGGCGTACACCCCTTCCGGGCGGGGCATGTCCAAGGTCTGGGGGCCGTAGCCGCCGTATGGGTGTGCCTTGGATGCTGCCCCGGAATAGACGAAGCCCCTGGCGCAATAGCGCAAGGGGCTCTTGCACAAAGATGCTACCCGAGGACGAAAGAAAGGGCGCACGTTGTCGGCTCGCGACCAGCTGCTAGTCGTCATCGACCCGGTCGCCCGGCGCACGGACGGTGAGTCGGTACGGATTGCCAAAGACGTACTCGGCGCGGGGGCCGCTGTCCGGATCTGCCTGCCGGAAGGACCCGAGGAGTTTGCAAAATCCCTGGCCAGGAGGGGTGCGCGACGCCCCGTGGTGATCGGGGACGATCGGGCGCTGCTGCGTGCCGTGACGGTTCTGCACCGGGAGCGCGAGCTCGGTTCCTGTGCGGTTTCGGTCGTTCCGGTGGGCACCGCCCATGTTCTTTCGCGGTCGCTCGGGGTTCCCCCGGGGGCCGTCGCGGCGGCCCGTGCGGTGCTCGAAGGGGCCGAGCGGCGGCTTGATCTGCTCGTCGACGACAGCGACGGGGTGGTCCTCGGCCATCTGCGCATCCCGCCTGTCGGGGCCCCGGCGCCTGCCCCGGCCCCGGTCTCCGGGGAGCCGACGGCGGACGCCCACCCCTGGCTGCGCACGTGCCAGTCGTTCGTACGCACCCTTGCGCGCCCCGCCCGGGTGGCGTCCGCGCCGGGGCCTGCGCCCGCGCGGCTGCGGGTGGAGGCGGACGGGGTGCTCATGGTGGACCTGGACCAGCCGGTGGAGGGCGTATCGGTGAGCCCGGGGGCCGACGGGCTCGCGCAGGTCGAGGTCAGGCCCTCCTCGGTGGGCGCGGCGGCGCAGGCCCTGCGGGCGCGGGCGCGGACGGTCACCGTGTCCGGGGCGGATTTCCGCTACCGGGCGGATGCGGTGGTCGGCGGTCCGGTGCGGACCCGCACGTGGTCGGTACGGACCGGGGCGTGGGGGTTGGTACTGCCCGAGTGAGGCGGGCGAGGCTGCCGGGAGCGGCGGTTCTGCCCGCCTTGCGCGCCTTGCCTTGCTCGCCCTGCGTGCCTTGCGCGCCTTGCGTGCCTTGCGTGTTCTGCGTGCCTACTCGCCGAAGAGGCTTTCGCGGTGCACGCGCCACCGCTCCAGCATCGCGTCGAGCTCCAGCTGGACGAACTCGAAGAAGGCGAGCGTCTCGGCCATGCGGCGGCCCGCCGGGGTGTCGGCGCCCAGGCTTGCGACGCCGTCGTTCAGGGCGCTCTCCCAGCGCTTGAGGATCCCGTCACGGTTGGCCAGCGCCTCGTACCACTGATTGCTGTGCACCCGGAAGAGGTCGCGCCGGGAGCCGGGCTCGCGCTCACGGGACACCATGTGCTGCTGCGTGAGGTAGCGGACCGCGCCCGAGACCGCCGCCGGGCTCACCTGGAGCCGTTCGCCGAGCTCGGCCGATGTCAGCGCACCCGAGTCCGAGGCGAGGAGCGCCGCGAAGATCCGCGCGGGCATCCTCGGCATGCCCGCCTCGACGAGCTGCGCGGCGAACTGCTCCACGAAGCGCGAGACGACCTCCTCGTCGCGCGCCGCCGCTTCGTCGGACCCCCGGGACCCCTTGGGCATCTGCCGATCATCTCCCCTGCTCCACCGCTGGTGATCGAGTTTATACGGTTTCTTAACTTCACAAATTTCTGAAACCAGCGTACTTTCAGAAACATGACGAAGGCAATCACCGTCTCCGGACTGCACAAGTCGTTCGGACGGACGCACGCGCTCGACGGCCTCGACCTCGACGTCGAGACCGGCGAGGTCCACGGCTTCCTCGGCCCCAACGGCGCCGGCAAGTCCACGACCATCCGGGTCCTCCTCGGCCTGCTCCGCGCCGACTCCGGAGCCGCCCAGCTCCTCGGCGGTGACCCGTGGAGCGACGCCGTCGAACTGCACCGGCGGGTGGCCTACGTCCCCGGTGACGTCACCCTGTGGCGCAACCTCTCCGGCGGCGAGGTCATCGATCTCTACGGCAAGCTGCGCGGCGGCCTCGACGCCTCCCGCAGGGCCGACCTCATCGAGCGGTACGAACTCGACCCGACCAAGAAGGGGCGTACGTACTCCAAGGGCAACCGGCAGAAGGTCGCCCTGGTCGCCGCCTTCGCCTCGGACGTCGACGTGCTGATCCTCGACGAGCCGACCTCCGGGCTCGACCCGCTCATGGAGGAGGTCTTCCAGAGCTGCGTCGAGGAGGAGCGCGACCGGGGCCGCACCATCCTGCTCTCCTCGCACATCCTCAGCGAGGTGGAGACGCTCTGCGACCGCGTCAGCATCATCAGGAAGGGCAGGACCGTCGAGACGGGGTCCCTTGCCGACCTGCGCCATCTGACCCGCACCAGCGTCACCGCCGAACTGGCGAAGCCGCCGAACGGGCTCCGGGAGCTGCCGGGCGTCCACGACGTCGACGTATCCGGCAACCGCGTCAAGCTCCAGGTCGAGACCGACAAGCTGGACGCGGTGCTGCGTTCGCTCACCGACTCCGGAGTCCGCTCGCTCCTCTCCACGCCGCCCACGCTCGAAGAGCTCTTCCTGCGGCACTACCAGGACGACGTGCGGACCGACGAGACCGACGAGACCGACGAGATGGTGTCGCGATGACCGCCGTGACCATGGCGCGGTTCGGTACGCGCACCGGCGGCTCGCGCCAACTCGCCGGTACGGGAGCCCTGTTGAGGCTCGCCCTGCGGCGCGACCGCGTCATGCTGCCCGTCTGGGTGCTCATCGTCGCCGGGCTGGTCCTCGCCATGCCGGGCGCCCTGGAGCAGAGTTACGGGACGGCCGCCGAGCGGGCCGACGCCATGCGCTCGATGAACGCCAACTCCTCGATGCGGGCGCTGTACTCGCCGGTCTTCGGGGACTCCATCGGTGCGCTCTCCGCGTGGCGCATCGGCGTGTACGCCTCGATCCTCGCCGCCGCGATGAGCCTGATCATCGTCGTACGGCACACCCGCGACGAGGAGGAGACCGGGCGCCAGGAGATGCTCTCGGCCGCGATGGTGGGGCGGCGTGCGCCGCTGACCGCCGCGCTGCTCGCCGCCTTCACCGCGAACGCGGCCGTGGCGTTGCTCATCGCGGGCGGCATGGCCGGACACGGCTCCGGCGGGGCGCTGGCACTCGGGCTCGGTGTCGCGGGCACGGGCATGCTCTTCGCCACCATGGCGGCGATCGTCGCCCAGCTCACGGAGAGCGCACGCCTCGCCAAGGGGCTCACCTCCGGGGTGCTCGGCGCCGCGTACGTGCTCAAGGCCGCCGGTGACGCCGGGTCCGGGGGCGGCGAGTCCGTGCTGACCTGGCTCTCTCCGCTCGGGTGGGTGGAGAACCTGCGGGCCTTCGCCGGTGAGCGGTGGTGGGTGCTGCTCCTGGTCGGCGGCGCGATCCTGGCGCAGGGCGCCCTCGCCTACGACCTCGCGGGGCGGCGCGACGTCGGCATGAGCTTCCTGCCGACCCGGCCGGGGCCCGCCAAGGGCAGGCTCGCCACCGCGGGCGCCCTTGCCCGGCGGCTCCAGCGCGGCAGCGTGCTCGGCTGGGTGCTCGGCTTCCTGGTCTCCGGGGTCGTCTTCGGCGGGATGGCCGAAGGGGCCGCGGACATCGTCGGCGACAACCGCAACACCCGCGACATCATCGAGCGCATGGGCGGGCAGTCCGGCCTCACGGAGGCCTTCCTCTCCACCATGGTCGGCATGCTGGGCATGGTCGCCGCGCTGTACGTCGTCGCGTCGGTGCTGCGGCTGCACGGCGAGGAGACCTCGCAGCGGGCGGAGCCGGTCCTCGCGAACGCGGTGGGGCGGCTGCGGTGGGCCGCGGGGCATCTCGTGATCGCCTTCGGCGGTGCGCTGCTCCTGATGCTGGCGGGCGGGCTCGGGCTCGCCATCGGGTACGGGAAGGACTTCGGGCCCGTCATCGGGGCCTGCCTGGTGCAGGTGGCCGCGATCTGGGCGATCGGCGGGCTCGCGGTGCTCCTTGCGGGGGCCTTCCCGCGGGCGGCGGTCGCCGCCTGGGCGGTGGCCGGGGTCTGCCTCGCGATCGGCTGGATCGGCCCCGCGCTCGACCTTCCGCAGGTGGCGATGGACCTGTCTCCCTACGGGCACCTGCCGAAGCTGCCGGGCGGCGGCATGGAGTGGGCACCGGTGGCGGTACTCCTCGCCATCGCGGCGGCGCTGGTCGGCGCGGGCCTGGCGGGTTTGCGGCGCCGGGACATGACGACGTAGTCCCGCGGTCGCCCTGACCTACAGCCTTTCCCGCCCACCCGCCCGATGCCTCGCGGTCGACGGGCGGGCGGGGCGACCGGACCGGACGGGCGGGTCGGGGCTAGCGGGCCGGGCTCGTGCGCGACGGCGACCAGACCGGCGGGCGGGCGGGCGGAGGCGACCGGGCCGGGCTCGGGCCTGGCGGCGGGCGGCCGGGCTCGTGAGATCGGGCCGGCCGGGGTGCTCGGCGGGGTGGGAAGGGCGGGGGGCGTGAGCTGCCTGCCGTCGGGCGTGCGGCACCCCGGGTCCACGGGGGGATCCGGGGCGTCGCGTCGTCCCCGGGTTACCCCCGTGTAGTACCTGCGACGGACCCCGGGGAACCCCTCCCTGGCGGGACGACCCCCGCCGCGCGCCCCCGTACCTTCGTAAGCGTGAATGACGCGACCAAGACCGCCCCCAGCAACTCCCGCAGCCCGGAGTTCCGCCTGGCCATGGGTGCACTCGCAGGGCTCCGCCAGGACCTCTTCCGCGGTGCCTTCGTCTACCGTCCGCTGCCCCAGGCGCGTACGGACGGCCCGCTGGCCCGGCGCCTGCCCGGCCGGATACGCCCGTACGCCGGGTGGGCCCCGCACGCGGCGGTCGGGGTGGCGGCCTTCTTCGTCTTCCTCATCGGATACGCGGACGACGGCGGCGGCCTCGGCTACGTCCTCACCGCCCTCATCCCCGCCGCCGCCGTCGTCATGACCCTGCTCAGGCCCGTCGGCGCCTGGTGGATCCTGCTCGCGAGCACCCCCTTCTCCGGCGCCCTGGGCTACGCCTGGGACGACTACCCGTGGCGGGCCGGCGTCTTCCTCGCGAACATCGTCGTGATGACGGTGGTCACCCTGCGGACCCGGCCCCGCACCGCCGCGTGGATGTGGGTGGGCACCGCGATCTTCGGCATCGGCTCCGAGATCTTCCTGGGCCGTGGCTACGGCACCAACACCCCGGAGATGCTCTTCTTCTCCGCGCTCGCCCTGCTCGCCGCTTCCCTCGTGCACATCCGCCGCGAGGCCAGGCACGAGGTCAGCGTCCAGCGGACGGTCACCGAGATGGAGCGCGGCAAGCGCACGCTCCTGGAGGAGCGCACGACCATCGCCCGCGAGCTGCACGACGTCGTCGCCCACCACATGTCCGTGGTCGCCATCCAGGCGGAGGCCGCGCCCTACCGCGTCGAGAACCCGCCGCCCGAGCTGGAGCAGGCGTTCGTCACGATCCGCGAGAACGCCGTGGCCGCCCTCACGGAGCTGCGCCGCGTCCTCGGTGTCGTACGGGCCGAGGACTACGAGGCGCCGGACGCCCCGCAGCCCACCCTCGCCGACCTCGACCGGCTCATCGCGAACGTCGGCGAGACCGGCCTGACCGTCGAGAAGGTGATCACCGGCGCGGTCCGCGAACTCCCGCAGGGCGTCGAGCTCTCCGCGTACCGCATCGTCCAGGAGGCGCTGAGCAACACCCTGCGCCACGCCCCCGGCGCCACGGCCCGCGTCGAGGTCGGCTACGTCCTGGGCGGCCTGGGCCTGCGCATCGTCAACGGCCCGGCGACCGGCCTGGTCAAACCGTCCCCCGGAGCGGGCCACGGCCTGACCGGCATGCGCGAACGTGTCACGATGCTGGACGGCGAGATGACCACCGAGAACACCGAGGACGGCGGCTATGAAGTCACCGTCTTCCTGCCCGTCGCCACCGCGTCGGAGCCCACCGGAGGCCGGGAATGACGATCCGCGTACTGATCGCCGACGACCAGATGATGGTCCGCGAGGGCTTCTCCGTCCTGCTCAACGCGATGCCGGACTTCGAGGTCGTGGGCGAGGCGGTCAACGGCCGCGAGGCGGTCGAGCGCGTCCGCGAGCTCAATCCGGACGTCGTCCTGATGGACATCCGCATGCCCGAGCTGAACGGCATCGAGGCGACCCGCGAGATCGTCGCGGCGGACGTCGACTCGAAGGTCCTCGTCCTGACCACCTTCGACCTCGACGAGTACGTCTACCAGGCGCTGCGCGCGGGCGCGTCCGGCTTCCTCCTCAAGGACGCCTCCGCGCGCCAGCTCGCGGACGGCGTACGGGTGGTGGCGGCGGGCGAGGCCCTGCTCGCGCCCTCCGTGACGCGCCGCCTCATCACCGAGTTCTCCAAGCTCGGCGAGGCTCCGCGCCTCTCGGCGACGGTCCAGGCGCAGCAGTACGGCGAGCTCACCGAGCGCGAGACGGAGGTGCTCGTGCTCATCGCCCAGGGCCTGTCCAACGGGGAGATCGCCTCGCGCCTCGTGGTCGCCGAGTCCACGATCAAGACCCATGTGAGCCGCATCCTGGTGAAACTGGGCCTGCGGGACCGCACACAGGCCGCCGTCTTCGCGTACGAGGCAAGGCTGGTCACACCCGGCTGAGCGCCATTACCGTCGCTCCATGGATGCCACGAACGCCCCCTTCGCCCCCTGGGATCCGGAGTTCATCGCCGATCCGTACCCCGCCTACGCGCGACTGCGGGGCGCCGGGCGCGTGCATTACTTCGAGCCGACCGACCAGTGGCTCGTCCCCCATCACGCCGACGTGTCGGCGCTGCTGCGGGACCGGCGGCTCGGGCGGACCTATCTACACCGGTTCACGCACGAGGAGTTCGGGCGGCAGGCGCCGCCGCCGGAGCACGAGCCGTTCCACGTCCTGAACGACAACGGCATGCTCGACCTGGAGGCGCCGACCCACACCCGCATCCGGCGCCTGGTGTCGAAGGCGTTCACGCCGCGCACCGTGGAGCAACTGCGCTCGTATGTAGAGGAGTTGGCGGACCGGCTGGTACGGGATCTCGTCGCCGACGGGGGCGGAGATCTCGCCGCCCGCGTCGCCGAGCCGCTGCCGGTGGCCGTCATCGCGCAGATGCTGGGCGTCCCTGAGGGGGACCGGGACCAGCTGCGGCCCTGGTCGGCCGACATCTGCGGGATGTACGAACTGAACCCCTCCGAGGAGACCGCCGCGCGTGCGGTGAGCGCGTCCCTCGAATTCTCGGCGTACCTGCGCGAACTCATCGCCGTGCGGCGCGAGAAGCCCGGCGACGATCTGATCTCGGGGCTCATCGCCGCCCACGAGGACGGGGAGTCCCTGAGCGAGCAGGAGATGATCTCCACCTGCGTGCTGCTGCTCAACGCGGGGCACGAGGCGACGGTCAACGCCACCGTCAACGGCTGGCACGCCCTCTTTCGCAACCCGGACCAGCTGGCCGCCCTGCGCGCGGACCCCGGCGGCCTGCTGACCACCGCAGTGGAGGAGTTGATGCGGTACGACACCCCGCTCCAGCTCTTCGAGCGGTGGGTCCTGGACGACATCGAGATCGACGGCACCGTCATCCCGCGCGGCAGCGAGGTCGCGCTCCTCTTCGGCTCCGCCAACCACGACCCGGCCGTCTTCACCGCCCCCGCCGCACTGGACCTGGCCCGCGCCGAGAACCCCCACATCTCCTTCAGCGCGGGCATCCACTACTGCATCGGCGCACCTCTGGCCCGCATCGAACTGGCGGCTTCGCTGGGCGCGTTGCTCCGCCGGGCGCCCGCCCTGAAACTGGCCGCGGAGCCGGAACGGAAGCCGAACTTCGTGATCCGGGGGCTGCGGGAGCTGCTCGTGGAGGTCTGAGCCCCTGCCGCCCGCTCAGAACGCCAGCTGCGCGATCTCCTCCGCCACCACCGCGCACGCGTCCGCAGCCGGGTCGATCAGCGGGAAGTGCCCGACGTCCTCCAGGAGCGTGAGCCCGACGACCTCGCCCGCCTTCGCCGCCGCGTCGGCGTACGCCTCGGCCACCGCCTGGGGCACCACGATGTCGGTACGGCCCTGGACGACGGTCGTGGCGATGCCGGTGGGCAGCAGGGCCGCGGGGTCGGCGTGCGCCAGACGCTCGTCGACGTGCTCCTTGCCGCCGAGGAACTGGACCACCGCGTCCGAGCAGACGCCGAGCTCCTGCGCGACACGGAAGTCGGCGATGGGCGCGAGGGCGACGGCGCCCCGGAAGGGGGCAGGACGGTCGATGCGCCAGGGGGAGCCCTGGGGCAGTACGTGCCGGGCGGCGGCCCAGAGCGCGAGGTGCCCGCCCGCGGAGTGGCCCGTGACGACGGTGCGGCGGATGTCCGCCGCCGGCAGCAGGTCGCTGACCAGTGCGGGGAGCGCGTCGAAGGCGGCGGCCACGTCGTCGAACGTCTCGGGCCAGCTGCCCGCGGCCGGGCCGCCCCCCTGTGCGGGGATCGGGCTGCCCCTGCGGTACTCGACGTTGGCCACGGCGAAGCCCTGCCTGGCCAGGAAGTCCGCGAAGGGCGTGATGTGCCGCCGGTCGTACGGAGCGCGCCAGGCCCCGCCGTGCAGGAGGACCACCAGGGGCGCGCTGCCCCCGGTGCCGTTGCGGGGTTCGTAGAAGTCGACCACCTGGTCGGGGTGTTCGCCGTACGCCGCGATGGCGTCGGGCGTCACCGCGGGGTGCGAGAAGGCGGCTTCGGCCTCGGCGGCATCGCGGGCCACGGCGTCGGCGTCGTCCGGCATGCGACAACCTCTCTGCGGGTGCGTGGGGGTAATGGTCTCTTGATCTTCCCCTACCCCGCCCCTTCCCGGAACCGGCTGCGGGCGGGCCGGAATTCCGGCCCGCCCGTCCGGCGGCGTGATCGCTACCCCGCGGATCCGCCGAGCGTCCGCGCCAGGACGGCCGCCGCGCGCTCCGCATCGGCGAAGCCGACGTACAGCGGCGTGAAGCCGAAACGCAGTACGTCGGGCGCCCGGAAGTCACCGACAACGCCCTGCTCGATGAGCCGTCGCATCACGTCACCCGCGTCGGGACAGCGCAGGGCGACCTGGCTGCCGCGTTCCCCGTGCGCGGCCGGGGTGAGCACTTCGACGCGGCCCGCGGGGACGTAGGCCCGCACGCACTCGACGAAGAAGTCCGTCAGCGCGAGGGACTTGGCCCGTACCGCCTCGATCGACACGCCGTCCCAGGCGTCGAGCGCGGCGTCCAGGGCCAGCATCGACAGGATGTCGGGCGTACCGACCCGCCCCCGCAGCGCACCGTCCGCGGCCTCGAACTCCGGCCGCATCCCGAAGGGCTCGGCGTGCGAGTTCCAGCCGGGCAGCGGGGAGTCGAAGCGGGCCTGGAGATCCGCCCGTACGTAGATGTAGGCCGGTGAACCGGGACCCCCGTTCAGGTACTTGTAGGTGCACCCGACCGCGAGGTCCACGCCGTGCTCGTCGAGCCCCACGGGCAGCGCGCCCGCCGTGTGGCACAGGTCCCAGACCACGAGGGCGCCCGCGTCGTGCACGGCCGCCGTCAGGCCGGGCAGATCGTGCAGGCGCCCGGTGCGGTAGTCGGCGTGGTTGAGCAGGACGACCGCCGTACGCGGGCCGAGGACACCCGGCACCTCGCCCGGCGCGACCGCCACCAGACGGCACCCCGTCATGCGCGCGGCGGACTGCGCGATGTACCCGTCCGTGGGGAACGTCGTCACGTCAACCACGATCTCGTCGCGTCCCTCGTCCGAGTCACGGACCATGCGTACGGCGGCGACGAGCGCCTTGAAGATGTTCACGCTCGTCGAGTCGCCGACCACGATCTGGCCGGGCGCGGCGCCCACGAGAGGGGCGATGCGGTCGCCGATGCGCTCGGGGGCGGTCCACCAGCCGCTCTCGTCCCAGGAGCGGATGCGCAGTTGCCCCCACTGCCGTGTGATCACGTCTGCCACGCGGGCCTGGACGTTCGCGGGCAGGGCGCCCAGCGAGTTGCCGTCCAGATAGACGGTGTCGTCGAGGACGAACTCTTCGCGCTTCGCGCGGAGTTCGTCGTCCGCGTCTCTTTTCGCTGCTTCCGCCCGGAGGTCGCGCTCGCCGCCGTCGTGGGTTTTGCCCACCCGTCCCGCCGTGCGGGACGGCTGACCAAAACCAGCGCTGCCCTCAGACATGGCTCCTCGCAGTCCACAGCTCGGGGAAAACGTTCTTCGTCGCGCGCTTCTCCAGCCAGGCCACGCCCGCCGAACCGCCGGTGCCCGTCTTGGAGCCCATCGCGCGCCGGGTCGCCACGAGATGGTCGTTGCGCCAGCGCCACACCAGCTCGGCGACATCCGTCAACGCCTCGCCCAGGCGGGCGAGTTCGTCGCTCTCGTCGCCGGAGTAGAGGTCGGTCCACACCTTCTCGACCTCGGGCGACGGCTCGTACTTCTGCGTCAGGTCGCGTTGCAGGACGGCCGTCGGGACGGCGTGGCCGCGGCGGGCAAGCAGGGCGAGCACCTCGTCGTACAGGCTCGGCTCCTGGAGCGCCTTCTCCAGCTCCGCGTGGACACGCGGCGCGCCCCGGTGCGGCACCAGCATGGACGCGGACTTGTCGCCGAGCAGGAACTCCATGCGGCGGTACATCGCGGACTGGAATCCGGACCCCTCGCCGAGCGCGGAACGGTAGGAGTTGAACTGCGCGGGGGTCAGCTGGGCGAGCGGGCGCCAGGAGGCGTTCAGCGCCTCCAGCTCGCGCAGGCTGCGCTTGAGTGCGGACACGGCGACGGGGACGTCATCGCTGCGCAGGGCGCGCGACGCGGTCTCCCACTCGTGCACGATGACCGTGAACCACAGCTCCATCACCTGGGTGGTGACCAGGAAGACCATCTCGCCGGGGTCGTCCGAGCGCAGATGCTGGAGGTGCGTGAG
The DNA here is from genome assembly GCF_050270335.1 of Streptomyces sp. NPDC059900. Classification (NCBI taxonomy): domain Bacteria; kingdom Bacillati; phylum Actinomycetota; class Actinomycetes; order Kitasatosporales; family Streptomycetaceae; genus Streptomyces; species Streptomyces sp. NPDC059900. The sequence continues at coordinate 12,394 of NZ_JBNNJZ010000069.1, read as the reverse complement.
GACATCCGCCTGGACGTAGTCCTCGTAAGGGGTGGTTCCTGCGAAGTCGAGGTTCGGGGTGTCCGCCTCTTGGGACATCGCGATCTCCTTGATACGTACTCCGGGTAGCGGTCCGCCCCTGCCGTTACCGACACGGGGGCCCCGGTCCCCACCGGCATCCTCCGCAACATCCCGGGAAACGGCAAGACCTGCCTGGTCACAGCGGCGTCCAGGCAGGTCACGTACGTCTTTGGGTGTTAACCCAGGGTGTCGGCGGCCGTCTCGGACGAGTCCCTCAGGAAGCCCGAGCAGCGCTCGTACTCCTCCTGCTCGCCGATCGCCTGCGCGGCGCGCGCCAGGCCGTGCAGGGCGCGCAGGAAGCCGCGGTTCGGCTCGTGCTCCCACGGCACCGGGCCGTGGCCCTTCCAGCCGGCCCGGCGCAGCGAGTCCAGGCCGCGGTGGTAGCCGGTACGGGCGTACGCGTACGACTCGACGACGCTGCCCCGCTCGAACGCCGCGTCCGCGAGCTGCGCCCAGGCGAGCGAGGAGGTCGGGTACTTCGCGGCGACGTCGGCGGGCGCCGCGCCGTTCGCCAGGAGCTCGCGCGGCTCCGGGTCGTCGGGCAGGTGGGTCGGGGGCGGTCCCCCGAGCAGATCCTTGTGAATGGCCATGGGTTCCAGTCTGCGCCATCGGGCGACGCGAAGGGCCCGCTACCCCCTCCCGGGAGGGGGTAGCGGGCCCTTCGGCGTGAACGGCGGTGCTTACTTCAGCTTCGTGCCCGTGGAGCGCAGGTTCGCGCAGGCCTCGGTGACGCGCGTGGCCATGCCCGCCTCGGCGGCCTTGCCCCAGGTGCGGGGGTCGTAGGTCTTCTTCGAGCCGACCTCGCCGTCGACCTTCAGGACGCCGTCGTAGTTCTTGAACATGTGGTCGGCGACGGGACGCGTGAAGGCGTACTGCGTGTCCGTGTCGAGGTTCATCTTCACGACGCCGTTCTCCAGGGCGGTCGCGATCTCCTCGGCGGTCGAGCCGGAGCCGCCGTGGAAGACGAAGTCGAACGGCTGCGAGCCCGCGGCCTTGCCGTGCTTGGCGGCGACGCCCTCCTGGAGGTCCTTGAGGAGCTCGGGGCGCAGGACGACGTTGCCGGGCTTGTAGACGCCGTGGACGTTGCCGAAGGACGCGGCCAGGAGGTAGCGGCCCTTCTCGCCCAGGCCGAGGGCCTCCGCCGTACGCAGCGCGTCGTCGACGGTGGTGTAGAGCTCGTCGTTGATCTCGTGCGTGACGCCGTCCTCCTCGCCGCCGGTCGGGGTGATCTCGACCTCGAGGATGATCTTCGCGGCGGCGGCCTTCGCGAGCAGCTCCTGGCCGATGGCCAGGTTGTCGGCGAGGGTCTCGGCGGAGCCGTCCCACATGTGCGACTGGAAGAGCGGGTTACGACCGGCCTTGACGCGCTCGGCGGAGACGTCGATCAGCGGACGGACGTACGTGTCCAGCTTGTCCTTGGGGCAGTGGTCGGTGTGCAGCGCGACGGTGATGTCGTACTTCGCGGCGACGATGTGCGCGAACTCGGCGAGGGCCACGGCGCCCGTCACCATGTCCTTGTTGTGCTGGCCGCCCAGGAACTCCGCACCACCGGTGGAGATCTGGATGATGCCGTCGCTCTCGGCCTCCGCGAAGCCGCGCAGTGCGGCGTGCAGCGTCTGCGAGGAGGTCACGTTGATGGCCGGGTAGGCGAACTTGCCTGCCTTCGCCCGGTCCAGCATCTCGGCGTAGACCTCGGGGGTTGCGATGGGCATGTGTCCGCTCCTTGTGATGTGCGGGTGTGTGCTTGGCCCTGACCTAAGGGGGCGACGTCATCGTCGCCCCCATCTTTCCAGATCCGCCGGGCGGCTCAGGCCGCCCGCCGAATACCGGATACGGCCCGGTTGTGGTCCGGCTCTAGTCCAGGCTGAGGTCGTCCTTGGAATACGCGAAGAGGTACGGCACCCCGGCGCCCTCGGTGATCTTCTCGCCCGCCCCGGTGGCGCGGTCCACGATGGTCGCGACGCCGACCACCTCGGCCCCGGCCTCGCGCACGGCCTCGACCGCGGTGAGCGGGGAGCCGCCGGTGGTGGAGGTGTCCTCGACGACGAGAACGCGGCGCCCCTTGATGTCCGGGCCCTCGACGCGGCGCTGCATGCCGTGCGCCTTGGCGGCCTTGCGCACGACGAAGGCGTCGAGGCCCTTGCCGCGCGCGGCGGCGGCGTGCAGCATCGCGCCGGCGACGGGGTCGGCGCCCATGGTGAGCCCGCCCACGGCGTCGAAGTCCAGGTCGGCGGTGAGGTCCAGCAGGACCTGGCCGACCAGGGGGGCGGCCTCGCCGTCGAGGGTGATGCGGCGCAGGTCGATGTAGTAATCGGCTTCGAGACCCGAGGAGAGGGTCACCTTGCCGTGCACCACGGCCTTGTCCTTGATCTGCTGCAGCAGGGCGCCACGTACGTCGTCAGTCATGCCTGTCAGCTTAAAGCCGCGTCCGGCGGCTCAGAGCCGCGTCCAGGTCCAGGTCGTCGACGCCTCCAGGGGGTCGATGGGGGTCACCAGGCGGGGCAGGGTGTTGAGCCCGTTCGGCGGCCCGGTCTGCGGCTCCACGCACACGGCGGCCTCCTGCTCGTCGTACACGACGACCCACGGCTCGCGGCTCTGCACCTTGAGCTCGATCTGCTGTGGCCAGGTGAGGGTGACGTCGACGCCGTCGGGCATCCCGAAGCAGTCGTCCCAGGGGCTCGGGAGGGGGGCGATGCGGTTGCCGGTGGGGAGGTGGTCGTCGCCGCGCTCCTCCTGCCAGGCGGGGTCGAAGTCGATGCGCACGTCCTCGCCGCTTCCCAGGTTGCGGTTGAACCAGGGGTGCCAGCCCGCCTGTGCGGGGAAGGAGTCGCCGTACGTCTCGATGCCGAGGGTAAGGGTGAGGGAGTCCTCGGTGAGGGCGAAGATCTGCGTGACGCGGCCTTCGCAGGGCCAGGGTGCGGTGAGGTCGTACGTGAACGCGGCCTCGGTCTTGGTGGCGCGGGCGGTGCGCCATGCGGCGTCCCTCGCGAAGCCGTGGATGGCGTGGGGCGGGGAATTGAGGGGCATCTGGTGGGTCGTGCCGCCGTTGCGGAACTTTCCCTCGCGGATGCGGCCGGCCCAGGGGGCCATGGGGAAGCAGCCGTAGCGCTCGCCCTGCCGCAGCAGCTCGATGCCGCCGATCCGAAGGCTCCCCACCCGGCAGCCGTTCCCCGGCCGCAGCTCGACTTCCGCGTCTCCCGCGGTCAGCGTCACGCTCTCTTCGCTACTCACGGGGTCGACCTTACGGGCACGGACTCGACGACTCCCGGGGCGACCGCGCCGGGAAGAGTTACCGCCTGCGGCGCAACGCCCGCCCCGCGACGATCGCCGAGGCCACCACCACCGCGGCCGCGGGCGCCGCCCACCGCAGGGTGGCCCGGGACGACAGGGACTCCGTCGCGGGAGCCGGGGCGTACCGCCCCCGGGGCGGCGCGTGGTCGACCTCCTCCGCGCTCCGCCCGATCATCGTCCGCCGGGCGTGCGCGGCCTCCGCGGGCGGCGCCAGGATGTCCTCGACGTCGACCCCGTCGTCGGAGTCGGCGTCGAAGGCCGAGGCGGGCACCTCCGTCTCGAAGACTGACGCGGGCTCGATGGGTTCCACGGGCTGCACGGGCTCCACGGACTCGATGACCACGGGATCGGGCCCTGGCTCCGGCTCCGGTTCAGGCGCGGCCCCGCGTCCGAGCCCCTCGCCGAACCGCTCCAGAAGCCTGCGCACCGCGTTCTCCACAGCCTGTGGAGAACTTTCGGCGACCCGCCCCTCGCCCGCGCCCGTCCCGGCGAAAACGAGCCGGGTACCGCTGCCGTCCTCGGCGGGATCGAGCCGCACCGTCAGGGAGAGCTTCACGGAGCCGCCGCCCCGCACCTCCACGCCCTCGCCCTCGATGGCGAAGGCTCCGTCGCCCCGCGCGGCGACCCGCGCCGCACCGCGGTACGTGATGGTGTGACCGCCGACCCGCACCTTGAGCCGGCCGGAGAGCGGACGGGCGGACTCGTCAGCGTCGCGCTGGAGTCCGGGCACCGCCCCTGCGACCTGCTCGGGGTCGCTCAGCACCTGCTGAAGACGGTCTGCGGGAACCGGAACGAACACCTCATGCTCCATGGCAGTCGAGCCTACCCACGTGGCCGAGAACATGTACGTCAGTTCGTCAGTTCGCGTACCGCGGGTGTACCAGCGTGGAGGGGTCAAGACCTTGCACCCGCGTCCGTTCGGCGGACATGACGCCCGCGGGCGGCGGCGCCGCCGCCCGGCGCTGGTCGAGGACCGGGCGGGGCCGGGGCGATCCGGCCGCGAGCACGAAGCCCCAGTCGGTGGAGCTGCCCTCCACGCGGTACGCCTCGGTCAGCAGCCCAGCCGCCCGCAGCGTCGCCTCCACCGTCCAGAAGACGCGGGGCCTGTCGGCGACGGGTCCGGCGTGCACGGCGAGCCGGCCGCCCACGGCAAGGGCCCGCCGCGCGAGGCCGTAGAACTCCTGGGAGTAGAGCTTGGCGCTCGCCGTACCCACGGGGTCCGGCAGATCGGAGATCACCACGTCGTACGTACGAGGGGGCGAGCGCAGCCAGCGGAACGCGTCGGCGTGCACCACCCGCACCCTGGGGTCGCGGTACACCTGTCCGTTCAGCTCGCTCAGCGCCGGATCGCGGCGCGCCAACCGCACGACGCCGGGGTCGAGTTCGACGACGTCCACCCGCCGCACCCCCGGATGCCGCAGCACCTCGCGCGCCGCGAGGCCGTCTCCGCCGCCCAGGACCAGCACGCGCGCGTGCCGGCCGCCGTTCATCGCGGGGCCGACGAGCGCCCGGTGGTAGCGGCGCCCGTCCCGGCCACTGACGCGCAGGTGTCCGTCCACGTAGAGGTCGAGCGATTTGTTCCTGCCGCCGGTGAGGACCACTTCCTGGATGTCGGTGTGCACGGCGATCCGTACGTCCTTGCCGTAGACGGCACGCCGCGCCGCCGCCTCGAAGTCGCCGACGAGCACGGCGGCCGAGGCGAGCAGGCCTAGCACCGTGACGTTCGCGACGAGCAGCGCCCAGCGGCCGCGCACGCTCAGGTCGTGCCGGAAGAGGCCGAAGACGAGCGCCCCGCCCGCGACCGCGTTGACCGCGCCGGTGATCAGCGCTCCGTTCAGCTGGCCGAGCAGGGGAAGCAGCAGGAAGGGGAAGGCGAGGCCGCCGACCAGCGCGCCCACGTAGTCGGCGGCGAACAGGTCGGAGACGGCGCCGCTGGGGTCCTGCCGCTTGATCCGCTGGATGAGCACCATGAGGAGCGGGACCTCGGCGCCGATGAGCAGGCCGATGGCGAGCGAGAACGCGACGAGCAGATACCGCGACCCGCCCTCCCAGACCTCGCCCTTGTCGCCGGTCCAGGCGAACGCGGCGTACAACGCCATGGCGCTCAGTCCGCCGACGAGCGCGAGCGCCGACTCCACCAGGCCGAACCCGGCGGCGGCCCGGCAGCGCAGGCGCTTGGCCAGCAGGGAGCCGATGCCCATGGCGAAGACCATCACCGAGAGGACCACCGACGCCTGTGTGACGGAGTCCCCGATCAAGTACGAGGCGAGGGCGACGAGTTCCAGTTCGTACACGAGACCGCAGGCCGCGCAGATGAAGACGCCCGCCAGGACGAGCAACCGTCCCGTCCTGGGTGTCACGGGTAAAGGTGTTGACGGCTCGATCACCTTGGGAACGCTACGTCACCGAACCCATACGTCCGGTCACCCACAAGGGTGCATCGCGGGTACCCTCACCCCTAGGCGGGTACGGGTCGCGACGAGTTGTCCGTCCTGCGGATAGGCATGCCAGGTGCGCCACTGCACCGCACCTTCGTGCCGCTGCGCCAGCATCGCGGTGAACGCGTGCGGGCTGCCGGGGAAGACCCCGGCCAGGCCGTGCGGATGCTCGGCCACCAGGGCGAGCAGTTCTTGTGCGCGGCCCGCGAACTGGCCGCGCGAGAGGGTCTCGACCCGCGCGGCGAACTCGTACTCCCAGTCGCCGAGGCGCTTGGAGACGCCGAGCGGCAGCGGCGTACTGCTGCCGGGGATGCAGGCGACGGTTTCGGAGCAGGTGCCCTGTTCCTCTTCGAGCAGGACCTGGTGCGAGGCCCCGAGGAGGCGCAACTCCATCCTGGCGTCGGCGAGTTGCAGTTCGAGTGTGGCGAGCGCGGGCAGCGGCTCACGCCCCAGGGTCCAGGCGAGGTCTGCGGCGCACGTGTCGGTATAGACAGTCTTCAGGGTCGTGAGCATGGGTCGGCTCCGCTAACACGCAATGGAAGTGGTGCCGGCGCACCCGGTCGTCGGCGACCGGGAGGTCGGAATGCCGGCTCGTACCCACGAGACGTCCCTGTTGTCCAAGTAGTCCGTTTCGAGGGCGGCGCTGACGGTTAAGAGGGAATCATGGACTGCTGCACTGCCACAGCGTTTTTACCCAACTTCGGAGGGTTTCCACCCCCGCGGGGGCTGCACAGTTCAACTGTTCAATGACTCAACGACGAAGTGCCCGGCACGAGTTGCCTCACACCGGGCACTTCAAACAATGGACGGACCAGCTGCCCCGTGTCAGCTGCCTCCGCCACCGCCACATCCGCCGCCGCCACCGCCGCCACAGGAGGAGCCGCCGCCACAGGACGACCCTCCCCCGCAGGAGCTGCCGCCGCCGCTGTCACCGCCGCCGGCCCACCAACCACCACTGCCAGAACCCAACTGGCCGGAGGAGCCTGAGTACGTTCCGCCGCCGCTTCCGCGACCTGCGTACACAGCGAGTCCGATAACCAGAGCCACCGCAACAATCACGAAGACCAAGATCATGACCTTCACGCCCCTTTCCGTTCCCCCGAAGCAGGCCCCCCGTGGGTCCGCGTTCTTCCGTGTTGTTCTTGTTGCACTTGCGTGAAAGGGGAATGCCCTCGTGGCCGTCGGCCCAAAGCAGAGTTGAGCAACTCCAGAGGTTCGGCGCAGGATGGCGGTCATGACCTCCACTTCCGGGAGCGGGCGCCCGCTGCTCAATCGCCGCCTTGCCGAGTTCGGCACGACCATTTTCGCCGAGATGTCCGCCCTCGCGCTGAAAACGGGCGCCATCAACCTCGGTCAGGGCTTCCCCGACACGGACGGTCCCGAGGAGATCCGCGAGGCCGCGGTGCGCGCCCTGCGCGACGGGCGCGGCAACCAGTACCCGCCGGGCCCCGGCATCCCCGAGCTCCGCGCGGCCGTCGCCGCGCACCAGCAGCACCGGTACGGCCTCGCGTACGACCCCGACCGCGAGGTCCTGGTGACGGCGGGCGCCACCGAGGCGATCGCGGCCTCGCTGCTCGCCCTGGTCGAGCCCGGCGACGAGGTCATCGCCCTGGAGCCGTACTACGACTCGTACGCGGCCTCGATCGCCCTGGCCGGCGGCAAGCGGGTCCCCGTGACGCTGCGCCCGGACGCCGCCGCGGGACGCTTCCGCCTCGATCTGGACGAGCTGCGCGACGCGATCACGCCGCACACCCGGCTGCTGCTCCTCAACACCCCGCACAACCCGACCGGCACGGTCCTCACCCGCGCCGAGCTCACCGAGATCGCGAAGCTCGCGGTCGAGCGCGACCTGCTCGTGGTCACGGACGAGGTCTACGAGCACCTGGTCTTCGACGACGGCGAGGGCACGGAGCACATCCCCCTCGCCTCGTTCCCCGGCATGCGCGAGCGCACGGTGACGATCGGCTCCGCGGGCAAGACGTTCTCGTTCACCGGCTGGAAGGTCGGCTGGATCACGTCCACGCCGGAGCTGGTGACGGCGGTCCGCTCGGCGAAGCAGTTCCTCACGTACGTCTCCTCGGGGCCGTTCCAGTACGCGATCGCGGAGGCCCTGGCCCTGCCCGACTCGTACTTCGCGTCCTTCCGCGATGACATGCGCGCCAAGCGGGACCTCCTGAGCGAGGGTCTGCGGGCGGCGGGCTTCGGCGTCTACCGTCCGGCCGGCACGTACTTCGTCACCACCGATATCAGCGCCCTGGGAGAGTCCGACGGCTTCGCCTTCTGCCGGGCCCTGCCCGAGCGCATCGGCGTGGTCGCCGTCCCGAACGCGGTCTTCTACGACCACCGGGATGCCGGGGCGCCGTTCGTGCGCTTCGCGTTCTGCAAGAAGGACGAGGTCCTCGCGGAGGCCGTCTCGCGCCTCAAGTCGCTGTAGCGGCGGACGCGACGAAGGCCGCGGCACGACGAAAGCCCGGCCGGATCTCCCCGACCGGGCTTTCGCGCTGTCGTACCGACGTCTGCCTAGGCCTCGTCGTCGGGCTTCGCGTCGCCCTCGGTGCCGTCGACCTCGGCCTCAAGGCCGAGCTGCTCGACGAGCCACTTGTCGAACTCGATCGCGGCCCGCACCCAGCTGACCGTCGACGACACGAAGTGCTCAAGGGAGACACCGGTGCCGATCAGCATCTGCGCCTCGCCGATGAGGCGGACGGTGCCGTCGTCGTGGGTGTGCGTGTAGACCTTCGGCCACAGGGTGCGGCGGTTCCAGTCGTCGATCGCCTCGAGGAGCTGCTGCTTCTCCTCGATGCCGTGCGCGCGGTCGTAGAACGTCCGCACCGAGAAGACCTGCTGGTCGCCCTCGCCACGGAACATGAAGTACGTGCGGAACTCCTCCCACGGCGCCGCGAGGTCACCCTCGTCGTCGACGACGTGCTTGAGCTCCATCTGGTCCAGGAGCTGCTTGACCAGGTCCTGGTCGGGGATGACGGGGCCCGCCGGTCCATCGCCCTGCTGCGGTTCGGGCTGTCCCCCGAAATTCGGAATCGAGGACGGGTCGATGCTCACGTGCTTAGTCCCTTCGTACGGATTCCGCCATCCTGCCCCATGTCGGGCGGGGGCCCGCAACCCCCGCCCCCGATGTGACCGGGTTATGCCGTCCCGAAGCCCCTCACAGGGTCTTTCCGGTGGCATTTCCCGCGGTATTTCCCGTGGCGTTTCCGGCCGCCGGACCGACGATCAGATCGTCCCCGAAGGTGTCCACGCGGACCGTGTCGCCGTCCTTCACCTCTCCCGAGAGGATCTCCTTGGCGAGGCGGTCGCCGATCGACGTCTGGATGAGGCGCCGCAGCGGCCGCGCGCCGTACGCCGGGTCGTTGCCCTCCTCCGCCAGCCAGGCCAGCGCCTCGGGCGAGACGTCCAGCGTGAGCCGCCGCTCGGCGAGCCTCTTCGCGAGGCGGTCGATCTGCAGCTTCGCGATGTGCGCGAGCTCGTCCTTGTCGAGCGCGGAGAAGACCACGAGGTCGTCGAGCCGGTTCAGGAACTCCGGCTTGAACGAGGCCCGTACGACGTCCAGGACCTGCTGCTTCTTCTCCTCGGGCGAGGTCGTCGGCTCGACGAGGTACTGGCTGCCGAGGTTGGACGTCAGGACAAGGATGGTGTTGCGGAAGTCCACCGTCCGCCCCTGCCCGTCGGTCAGGCGCCCGTCGTCGAGCACCTGGAGCAGTACGTCGAAGACCTCCGGATGCGCCTTCTCGACCTCGTCGAGGAGCACCACGCTGTACGGGCGCCTGCGCACGGCCTCGGTGAGCTGACCGCCCTCCTCGTACCCGACGTAGCCGGGCGGGGCGCCGACGAGGCGGGACACGCTGTGCTTCTCGCCGTACTCGCTCATGTCGATGCGGACCATGGCGCGCTCGTCGTCGAAGAGGAAGTCCGCGAGTGCCTTCGCCAGCTCGGTCTTGCCGACGCCGGTCGGGCCCAGGAACAGGAAGGACCCGGTGGGCCGGTCGGGGTCGGCGATCCCGGCGCGCGTGCGGCGCACCGCGTCCGACACCGCCTGCACGGCCTCGGTCTGGCCGATGAGCCGCTTGCCCAGCTCCTCCTCCATGCGCAGGAGCTTCTGCGTCTCGCCCTCCAGGAGGCGTCCGGCGGGGATGCCGGTCCAGGCTCCGACCACGTCCGCGATGTCGTCGGGGCCGACCTCCTCCTTCACCATGGTGTCCTTGGAGACCTCTTCCTCGGCCTCGGAAGCGACCTCCAGGTCGTGTTCGAGCGTGGGGATCTCGCCGTAGAGCAGCTTGCTCGCGGTGTCGAAGTCGCCGTCGCGCTGGGCGCGCTCGGCCTGGCCGCGCAGTTCGTCGAGCTTCTCCTTCAGCTCACCGACGCGGTTGAGAGACTGCTTCTCCTTCTCCCAGCGTGCGTTGAGCCCGCGCAGCTCCTCCTCCTTGTCGGCGAGGTCGCGCCGCAGCCGCTCCAGGCGCTCCTTGCTCGCCGGGTCGGTCTCCTTGCTGAGCGCCAGCTCCTCCATCTTCAGGCGGTCGACGGAGCGCTGGAGCTCGTCGATCTCCAGGGGGGACGAGTCGATCTCCATGCGCAGCCGGGACGCGGCCTCGTCCACCAGGTCGATGGCCTTGTCGGGCAGGAAACGCGAGGTGATGTACCGGTCGGAGAGCGCGGCGGCGGCGACGAGCGCGCTGTCGGCGATCTGGACCTTGTGGTGGGCTTCGTAGCGCCCCTTGAGCCCGCGGAGGATCGCGATGGAGTCCTCGACGGTCGGCTCGTCGACCAGGACCTGCTGGAAGCGGCGCTCCAGGGCGGGGTCCTTCTCGATCCGCTCCCGGTATTCGTCGAGGGTGGTCGCGCCGACCATCCGCAGCTCGCCGCGGGCGAGCATGGGCTTGAGCATGTTGCCGGCGTCCATGGCGGAGTCGCCGCCGGCCCCGGCGCCCACGACGGTGTGCAGCTCATCGATGAAGGTGATGATCTGGCCGTCGCTCTCCTTGATCTCGGAGAGGACGGTCTTGAGCCGCTCCTCGAACTCGCCGCGGTACTTCGCACCCGCGACCATGGCCCCCAGGTCGAGCGAGACGAGCCGCTTGTTCTTGAGGGACTCCGGGACGTCGCCCTTCACGATGCGCTGGGCGAGCCCTTCGACGACGGCGGTCTTGCCGACGCCGGGTTCGCCGATGAGGACGGGGTTGTTCTTCGTGCGCCGGGACAGGACCTGCACCACGCGGCGGATCTCCTGATCACGCCCGATGACGGGGTCGAGCTTGCCGTCCCTGGCGGCAGCGGTGAAGTCGGTGCCGAACTTCTCCAGGGCCTTGTACTGGCCCTCCGGGTCCGGTGTGGTCACCCGGCGTCCTCCCCTTGCCTTCTCGAACGCGTCGAGCAACTTCTTGGCGCTTGCCCCGTTCTTGCTCAGGACCTCGCCCGCCGTACCGCCCTTCGCGGCGATGCCGATCAGCAGATGCTCGGTGGAGAGGTAATCATCGCCCAGCTCCTTCGCGCGCTGCGAGGCGTCGGCGATGACCGCGAGCAGATCGCGATTGGGCTGCGGCGGCGCGACGGTCGACCCGGTGACGCTGGGCAGTGCGCCCAGGGCCCGCTCGGCGTCGGCGCGGACGGCGGCCTGGTCGGCCTCGACCGCGGCGAGCAGGTCGGTGATGTTCTCGTTGTCCTGCCCCTCCAGCAGGGCGAGCAGCAGATGCGCGGGGGTCAGGTCGGCATGGCCTTCCTGTACGGCCCGGCTGCTGGCCGCGTTGATCGCGTCCCGGCTCCTGTTGGTCAGCTCGGCGTCCACGTGAGTCGTCTCCTCCTTGCGATCCGTATGACCCGGTGGCACGGGTGACCCGGCCCACCTGCTTTAAACAGCGTACATAAAGTTGAGTCTATTCCGCTCAAGGGAAGTGCGGGGTGCCGTGAGCCGGGGTCGGGGCCGGCCGCCCGGCGGTTTAGGTTCGGTCCATGGCCATCGACCCGCACCACCCGACGCCCGCCTACCTCAGCTTCTGGCGTGAGCGGCATCTGTGCACGCTGACGACACCGCGCCCCGACGGCACCCCGCACGTCGTGCCGGTCTGCGTGACGTACGACCCCGAGGCGGGTGTGGCCCGCGTACTGGCGAGCAGGTCGAGCAGGAAGGTCAGGAACGTCCTCGCGGCGATGGCGGCGGGGGCGGCGGGCGACGGGGCGGCGGCAACTGGGGCGTCCGGGTCGGCCGCCGGGGCGCGGGTGGCGGTCTGCCAGGTGGACGGGGCCCGCTGGGCGACGCTGGAGGGGATCGCGCGCGTGCGCACGGAGGCGGCCGAGGTCGCGGAGGGCGAGCGGCGCTACGAGGAGCGGTACGGGAAGCCGCCGAGGGTGAATCCGAACCGGGCGGTCATCGAGATCTCGCTGACGCGGGCGATGGGCTCACGTGGGCTGAGGCCGGGCGAGGCGTAGCCGGGAGCCGGGGCGCACCCCGAGAGTGCCGGGCACACACCACAGCGGCGCCACCCGGATCAGGTGAACCGGGGCGGCCCTGCGGGGCGGAGAAACAGCGCGATTTAAAACCAAAGTGGCGGAAAAACAACACCGAGCCCAGCCCAAAGGTTGACATCGAGAATCGC
>NZ_JBNNJZ010000068.1:0-28513 GCF_050270335.1 Streptomyces sp. NPDC059900 | reverse complement strand
ACGGGCGGTGCCGGTGGCTCTGGCGCCAGGGGGGGAGCAGCCGGCTCTGCGGCTTTCTATTATACAAATCTCCGAGCTCCGAAGCCCGTGCCGACGCAGAAGCGGACGGGGGAGGCCGGGGTCGACGGCAGGGCCGACCCCCGCAAGGTCTTCACGGAGGCCGAGCTCAAGGCCGCGCTGCTCCCCGCGAAGGAGGTCGGGCCGAAGGCCAGGGCGTACGACGTCACCACCGGCCTCTCCGGCCTGCATTACGCCGACGGCGACTGGGGCAGCTGCGCTCCCGGCAAGGAGGCACGCGAGGAGTTGGCGCGCCTGCGGGGAAACAGCGCGGGCCAGACGGTGCGCCCCTTCCCCGGCGCGATCGAGGACGAGGACCCGTTCGTCCACGTGAGCCTGGTCTCGATGCCGGTCGAGCGGGCGAAGCGCCACGTCGCACTGCGCAGGCAGCTCAACGACGCATGCCCCCGCGTCACCGTCGACACCGAGGCGGCCCCGGTGGAGGAGCACCACACGGCCGGGAAGCTGGCGGACCTCGGCGACGAAGCCATCGTGGAGAGCACGCGGACCACGGGCGGCGACGAGTACGACGGCATCGCGCGTCACAAGGTCGAGGTGCGGGTCGGCGGTGTGCTCGTCCTCGTGAACGCGGGCACCGACAAGGACGTGGCGGTCCTCGCGGCGGCCAAGGCGGCCGCACATGTCCGGACGGATCTCTACAAGACCTCGTGACGCCGTACGCACACGACGACGGGCCGCCGGATTGCTCCGGCGGCCCGTGTCATTGGCTGGGTCAGGACGGCTCAGTGCCCGCCCGGCGCTCCCGCCGTGGCCGGCGGCAGCTCCTCGACGACGCCGGGGTCGCCGGCGTCCGCCGTGTAGTCGCCGGGAGAGGTCTCGTCGACGCCGTCAGGGGCCTTCACGGCGCGCAGGACGAACGTCATGACCACGGTGACCAACACGTTCAGGACGAACGCCGTGAGGCCGATGTAGCCGATCTCGCCGATGCCGGGGATCTCGTCCGACGAGCCGCCGAAGTGCTTCTGCGTCGGTGAGGCGACCCCGTACGCGGCGGCCGTTCCGTAGATCATGCCGACCGCCCAGCCGGCGAGCAGTGCCCAGCGGTGGAACCACCGCGTGAACAGGCCGCCGACCAGTGCGGGCATGGTCTGCAGGATCCAGATGCCGCCCAGGAGCTGGAAGTTGATCGCGACCGTCTTGTCCATGGTGAGGACGAAGGCGAGCGCGCCCACCTTCACCAGGAGCGAGACCAGCTTGGAGATTTTCGTCTCCTGCTCGGGCGTCGCGTCCGGTTTGAGGAAGTCCTTGTAGATGTTCCTCGTGAAGAGGTTCGCGGCCGCGATCGACATGATCGCGGCGGGCACGAGGGCGCCGATGCCGATGGCGGCGAACGCGACGCCGGTGAACCAGTCGGGGAACATGTTCTCGAACAGCTGCGGAATCGCCAGCTGCCCGTTCTCCACCTTGACCCCGGCCGCGATCGCCATGAAGCCGAGCAGTGCGAGCAGGCCCAGCATCAGCGAGTAGAGCGGCAGGATCGTGGTGTTGCGGCGGATCACGTTGCGGCTCTTGGAGGAGAGCGTCGCCGTGATCGAGTGCGGGTACATGAACAGCGCGAGCGCGGACCCGAGCGCGAGCGTGGCGTAGGTCCACTGCCCGGTGTGCCCCGGCGCGAGGCCCGCAACGGGCTTGCCCGCCGCCTCGTTGGCCGCGGAGAACTTGTCGTCCGCCGCCGAGAAGATCGCGTCGAAGCCGCCGAGCTTGATCGGGATGTAGATGATCGCGACGGCGATGACGAGGTAGATCAGGCCGTCCTTCACGAACGCGATCAGCGCGGGGGCGCGCAGACCCGACGAGTACGTGTACGCGGCGAGCACCGCGAACGCGATCAGGAGCGGCAGGTCCTTGATGAACCAGTTCGTGTCGGGACCGCCGCCGACGCCCATGACGTCGAGCACGGCCTGGATGCCGACCAGCTGGAGCGCGATGTACGGCATCGTGGCGAGGATGCCGGTGACCGCGACGGCCAGCGAGAGCCCCTTGGAGCCGAAGCGGCCGCGCACGAAGTCCGAGGTGGTCACGTACCCGTGCTTGTGCGAGACGGACCACAGACGCGGCAGGAAGGTGAAGATCAGCGGGTAGACGAGGATCGTGTACGGCACGGCGAAGAAGCCGGCCGCGCCCGCCGCGTAGATCGCCGCCGGGACGGCCACGAAGGTGTACGCCGTGTAGAGGTCGCCGCCGAGCAGGAACCACGTGACCCAGGTGCCGAACGAGCGGCCGCCAAGGCCCCACTCGTCCAGGCTCTCGGTCTCGGCCTTGCGCCAGCGCGCGGCCAGAAAGCCCATCGCCGTGACGGCGGCGAAGAAGAAGATGAAGACGGCGAGGGCGATGCCGTTGACGCCGCCCTCCGCTGCGAGCTCGGTCATCGGGTCGCACCCCCCTGGGCCTGCTCGGCCTTGCGGGCGCGCTGGTCACGCTGCCACAGCTTGTAAGCGATCATGGTGAGACCGGTGGAGACGAGCACCCACAGCATCTGGTACCAGTAGAAGAACGGGATGCCGATGAAGGTCGGGTCGACCTTCGCGTAGGAGCTCACCCAGAGCATCGCCACGAACGGCGCGACGAGACAGAGGGCAATGACCACGCGGACCGGCGTGATCACCGGTCTGCTCACTTCAGGCGCATCTGACACTTCGCGGCTCCGCTCCCTCGCTTATCCCACCTTTAACGTGCGGGAAATCTAAGCGAGAGTGTTGATCTATGGAACCCCCGTCCGGATACCGGACGGATGCCGGACAGGCCGACGGGCCTGCCCGGCACGGTGGCGTCAGGGGTTCAGCAGCAGCGGAATCCCTGCCGGGGGTCCGCCTCCTGCTGATCCGTCCGCATACGCTCGAACTCCCGCCGAGAGGGCACGGATGCACCGGGATGCGTCTTGCGCGTATGGGCGACATAACGGTCGTACGCGGACTCGTCGGTCAGCTCGCGTGCATACCACCGCACCCAGCGCAACCCGCGCAGGACCCACGTCATGACGGGACCCGTGCGTCGTCGGACGCCTTGGCCGCCGCCAGTTCCGCCTTCTCCTCGGGGGTCGCCACGAGGCCGGCCGGCGCGGTCAGCTTCGACTCCACGTACGGGGCCTCGCTCAGCTTCGACGACTGCGGGTTGCGGACGTGCTTCACGCAGATGCGGGCCGCGTCCGCGATCACGACGACGATGAGCAGGGCGAGCGCGGCCGTCAGGACGCCGTCGACCGTGGAGTTGGTGACGACGGTGTGCATGTCGTCCATGGACTTGGCGGGCGGCAGGACCTTGCCGTCGTCGATCGCGTCCTGGTAGATCGAGCGCTGCTTGAAGAAGCCGACGCGCGGATCGTCGGAGAACACCTTCTGCCAGCTCGCGGTCAGGGTCACCGTCGCGTCCCAGGCGAGCGGGATACCGGTGATCCAGGCCCACTTGAGGCGCCCGGACTTCACCAGGAGCGTCGTGCAGACGGCGAGGGCGACCGCGGCGAGGAGCTGGTTGGAGATGCCGAAGATCGGGAAGAGCTGGTTGATCCCGCCGAGCGGCTCGTGGACGCCCACCCACAGGAAGTAGCCCCACAGGCCGGTGACGACCGCGCTCGTGATGATGAGCCCGGGCTTCCAGCTGACCTTCTTGAAGGGCTTGTAGACGTTCCCGAGCATGTCCTGGAGCATGAAGCGGCCCACGCGCGTGCCCGCGTCGAGCGCGGTGAGGATGAACAGCGCCTCAAACATGATCGCGAAGTGGTACCAGAAGGCCTTCATGGAGTCGCCGGTGACCTTCGAGAAGATCTCGGAGACCCCGACCGCGAGGGTGGGCGCACCGCCGGTGCGCGAGAGCAGCGAGGACTCCTCGACGTTTTTGGCGGCCTGTGCCAGGTCCTCGGGCGAGATGGAGTAGCCGAGCCCCGCGACGGCCTGGGACGCGGCCTGGACGTTGTCCCCGATGACACCCGCCGGTGCGTTCATCGCGAAGTACAGGCCCGGGTCGATGATGCTCGCCGCGACGAGCGCCATGACCGCGACCGCCGACTCCATCAGCATGGAGCCGTAGCCGATCATCCGGATCTGCGTCTCCTTCTGGACCATCTTCGGCGTCGTGCCCGAGGAGATCAGGGCGTGGAAGCCGGACAGGGCGCCGCAGGCGATGGTGATGAAGACGAACGGGAAGAGCGATCCGGCGAACACGGGCCCGTCGCCGCGTGAGGCGAAGTCGGTGACCGGGTCCATCTTCAGCGTCGGCAGCGTGAAGACGACGCCGAGCGCGAGCAGCAGGATCGTGCCGATCTTCATGAACGTCGAGAGGTAGTCGCGGGGCGCGAGCAGCATCCACACCGGCAGGATCGAGGCGATGAATCCGTACGCCACCAGCCAGATGACCAGCGTCGACGGCGCCAGTGTGAACGTGTCCGCGAGCGACGACTCGGCGACCCAGCGCCCGGCGACGAGCGCGAGGAGCAGCAGCGTGATCCCGATGAGGGAGACCTCGCTGACCCGGCCAGGCCGAAGGACGCGCAGGTAGAAGCCCATGAACAGCGCGATCGGGATGGTCATCGCGATGGAGAAGGTGCCCCAGGGCGAGTCCGCGAGGGCGTTCACGACGACCAGTGCGAGCACCCCGAGCAGGACGATCATGATGGCGAACGCGGCGAGCAGCGCGGCGGCCCCGCCGAAGGGGCCGATCTCCTCGCGTGCCATCTGGCCGAGCGACTTGCCGTCGCGCCGTGTGGAGAAGAAGAGGACGACCATGTCCTGCACGGCGCCCGCGAAGATCACGCCGACGATGATCCAGATGGTGCCGGGCAGATATCCCATCTGCGCGGCCAGTACGGGTCCCACGAGCGGGCCCGCGCCCGCGATCGCCGCGAAGTGGTGGCCGAGCAGGACGCGCCGGTCGGTCGGGTGGTAGTCGATGCCGTTGTCCAGGCGCTCGGCCGGAGTGGCCCGGCTCTTGTCGACCTTCAGGACCCGGTTGACGATGAATTTGGAGTAGAAGCGATAGGCGATGGCGTACGAGCCGAGGGCCGCGGCCACCATCCAGGCCGCCGACACCTCCTCGTCGCGCGCCAGCGCGAGTACGGTCCAGCCCGCGGCGCCCACCAGCGCGACGAGGGTCCAGATGACGATGGATCGGGGATTCGCTGTGCGCACCGGGTCGTCCTCCCGTTCATCATGCGATGACGGGAGGAACGTAGAGCAGCACGGTTCCCCGGCGCCAGACCCCGTACGCGGGTCAGTCGGTGGGGCGCTTGAGGCGTGCCACGAATTTGTAGCGGTCGCCGCGGTAGACCGAGCGGACCCATTCCACCGGCTGACCGCCGCCGTCCAGGGAGTGCCGGGACAGGAGCAGCATCGGCAGGCCCACGTCGGTGCCGAGCAGACCGGCCTCGCGGGGAGTGGCGAGTGAGGTCTCGATCGTCTCCTCGGCCTCCGCGAGGTGGACGTCGTAGACCTCGGCGAGCGCGGTGTAGAGCGAGGTGTACTTGACCAGGGAGCGGCGCAGGGCGGGGAAGCGCTTGGCGGAGAGATGAGTCGTCTCGATGGCCATGGCCTCGCCGTTGGCAAGGCGCAGCCGCTCGATCCTGAGCACCCGGCCGCCCGCGCTGATGTCGAGAAGACCGGCGAGGGTGTCGTCGGCGGTGATGTAGCCGATGTCCAGGAGCTGCGAGGTGGGCTCCAGGCCCTGGGCCCGCATGTCCTCGGTGTACGAGGTGAGTTGCAGCGCCTGGGAGACCTTGGGCTTGGCCACGAACGTGCCCTTGCCCTGGATCCGCTCCAGGCGGCCCTCGACGACCAGCTCCTGGAGGGCCTGGCGCACCGTCGTGCGCGAGGTGTCGAACTCGGCGGCCAGCGTGCGCTCCGGGGGGACCGGGGTGCCGGGCGGCAGCGTCTCCGTCATGTCGAGCAAGTGCCGCTTCAGGCGGTAGTACTTGGGCACGCGCGCGGTGCGGCCGACGCCCGGGGCCGCGCCCGCGTCGGTCTCTGTACTCCCTGCCTCGCCCATGCTCCCACCCGTCTCCCGGCCGCCACCCCTCAACGACGCGCTCCGCGCGGCACGCTGGTTCGGCTCCTGTGCTGCTGCCGTCACCGGCTCCTCCGTCTGTCGCGGCTCACATGGTGGCACGTACCGGGCTGCGCGGACTGTGCCCGCTCAGGTGTCGGTCCGATAACGGACCTGACAGCCCTTCTTATACACCCTTGACACCCCTAAAGGTCTAGGCCAAGCTCCCCGTACTGGTCTACACCATTAAAGACCAGGTTCCAGTCCCACGGGCAGATCTCGGTCCATTTGGTCGCTGCGGGTGGGGGGTTGACTGGCGCATCCCTTGAGGAGGGTGACGTGAAGCGCAAGCTCATTGCGGCCATCGGTGTCGCGGGCATGTTGGTCTCGATCGCGGCCTGTGGCAGCGACGACAAGGACGACGCGAAGACCGGGGCAGACGGCTTCAAGGGGGAGACCCTGACGCTCTGGGCGATGGACGGCTCCACGCCCGACGGCTGGACCAAGGACGTCAAGGCCGCCTTCGAGAAGAAGACCGGCGCCAAGCTGAAGCTCGAAGTCCAGCAGTGGAACGGCATCCAGCAGAAGCTGACCACCGCCCTCTCCGAGGAGAACCCGCCGGACGTCTTCGAGATCGGCAACACCCAGACCGCCGCGTACGCCAAGACCGGCGGCCTCGCCGACCTCAGCGACCTGAAGAAGGGGCTCGGCGCCGACTGGACCGAGTCGATCAACACCTCCTCGGTCGTGGACGGCAAGCAGTACGCCGCCCCGTGGTTCGTCCTGAACCGCGTCGTGATCTACAACAAGAAGGTCTGGGCCGACGCCGGCATCAAGGAGACCCCCAAGACCCGCGCCGAGTTCCTCAAGGACCTCAAGACGATCGGCTCCAAGACCGAGGCCGAGCCGATCTACCTGCCGGGCCAGAACTGGTACCACTTCGTCGGCCTGACCATCGGTGAGGGCGCCGAGCTCGTCAAGAAGGACGGCGACAAGTACGTCTCCAACCTGACCGACCCCAAGGTCGCCAAGGCCATGAAGACGTACAAGCAGTTCGCGGACCTCTCCAAGGCCCCCAAGAACAAGGACGAGGCCACCCCGCAGCAGGCCGAGGTCTTCGCCAAGGGCAAGACCGGCGCCTTCATCGGCATGAGCTGGGAGGCCGCGACCGCGATCAAGGCCAACCCGAAGATCGAGAAGGACATCGGCTACTTCACGATCCCCGGCGCCACCGCCGCCAAGCCCGAGGGCGTCTTCCTCGGCGGCTCGAACCTCGCCGTCGCCGCGACCAGCAAGAAGCAGGAGCTCGCCAAGGAGTTCCTGAAGATCGCGCTGTCGGACAAGTACGAGGGCGCGCTCGCCAAGGAAAGCGGCGTCATCCCGAACAAGCAGGCCCTGGAGTCCAACCTCAAGGGCAACGCGGCCGCCGAGGCAGCCGCGCCCGCCACGGCCGGCGGCGGCACCACCCCGCTGATCCCGGAGTGGGCCGCGGTGGAGAACCCGCCGAACCCGATCAAGAACTACATGACCGCGGTGCTGAACGGTAAGTCCAACGACGAAGCCGCCAAGCAGGTCGAGGGCGAGCTCAACAAGCGCCTGTCGCAGAAGCAGTAAGGACGCGCTTTCGCCGGGGACTTCGGGCCCGGGGTGTCATCCGCCCCCGGGCCCGCTGCCCCGGCTCAGCGCTGCGTTCCGCGATGCCCACGAAAGAGATGGCGAAGCATGACCGTGCAGACCGAACGGCCGCCCTCCGGCCCGACGGAGGATCTGAAATCGGACAGTCGGCCGGCGGATCCGGGTAAGCCCCGCACGGGGGCCCGGTCGTTCGCGCCCTACTTGCTGCTGCTTCCCGCGATCGCGGCCACCCTGCTGTTCCTCGGCTGGCCGCTGGTCAACAACGGGATCCTGTCGTTCCAGAACCTCAACATGAGGCAGTTCATCCTCCACCTCACGGAGTGGAACGGGATCGACAACTTCAAGGAGGTCCTCAGCGGCGAGGACTTCTGGCGGGTCACGGGACGCTCGATCGCGTTCACCGCGGTCAACGTCGCACTGATCATGCTGTTCGGCACCCTGATAGGCCTGCTGCTCGCACGGCTCGGCAAGCGGATGCGGACGTTCCTTCTGGTCGGTCTCGTGCTCGCCTGGGCCATGCCGGTCATCGCGGCGACGACCGTCTACCAGTGGCTGTTCGCCCAGCGCTTCGGCGTCGTCAACTGGGTCCTCGACAAGGCCGGCTGGCACTCGATGGCCGACTACGACTGGATGGGCAGCCAGTACTCCACGTTCTTCGTGGTCATCACCCTGATCGTCTGGATGTCGATCCCCTTCGTGGCGATCAACCTGTACGCCGCGACCACGGTGATCCCCAAGGAGCTCTACGAGGCCGCGTCGCTGGACGGCGCCGGAGCCTGGAAGGGCTTCACGAACGTCACGCTGCCCTACCTGCGGCCCTTCCTCTACGCGACGACGTTCCTGGAGATCATCTGGGTCTTCAAGGCGTTCGCGCAGGTCATGGCGCTCAACGAGGGCGGCCCCGACCGGCTCACCGAGATCCTTCCCGTCTACGCCTACATCGAGGGCATGGGCAACCAGCACTTCGGCATGGGTGCCGCGATCGCGCTGCTCACCATCGTCATCCTGCTGGCCCTGACCGCCTTCTACCTGCGGATCGTGCTCAAGCAAGAGGAGGACGAGCTGTGAACAGCACCGCATCGTCGCGGCGGTCGTCGAACTGGCGCCGCTTCTGGCCCAACGCCGTAGCCGTCGTTCTCTTCGCCGGCCTCGTCTTCCCGGTCTACTGGATGTTCGCCACGGCCTTCAAGCCGACCGGCGACATCATCAGCGAGGACCCGGTGTGGATCCCGACCGACGTGACGTTCGAGCACTTCAAGACGGCCGTGAACGCCGACCACTTCTGGACGATGGTCGGCAACTCCCTCACCGTCACGCTGCTCGCCGTGCTCTTCTCGCTGATCATCGGCCTGGCCTCGGCGTTCGCGCTCGCCCGGATGCGCTTCAAGGGCCGCAGGGGCTTCATCATCGGCTTCATGCTGGCCCAGATGGCGCCCTGGGAAGTCATGGTCATCGCGATCTACATCATCGTGCGCGACGCCGACATGCTGAACAGCCTGATCCCCCTCACCCTCTTCTACATGGTGATGATCCTGCCCTTCACGCTCCTGACGCTGCGCGGCTTCGTCGCCGCGGTGCCGCGCGAGCTGGAGGAGTCGGCGATGGTCGACGGCTGTTCCCGGATGCAGGCGTTCCGCCGGGTGATCCTGCCGCTGCTCGCGCCGGGCCTGATGTCCACCTCGCTCTTCGGATTCATCACCGCCTGGAACGAATTCCCGCTCGTCCTTGTCCTCAACAAGGAGGCGGAGGCCAAGACGCTTCCGGTGTGGCTGTCCGGCTTCCAGACCGCCTTCGGCGACGACTGGGGCGCCACGATGGCCGCCGCCTCGCTCTTCGCCATCCCGATCTTCGTCCTCTTCGTCTTCCTGCAGCGCAGGGCCGTCAGCGGTCTGACCGACGGTGCCGTGAAGGGATAACCGCCATATGACGACACTCACCAGCCCCACCGACACCCTGACCCGCGACGCCCTGACCGTCCTGCAGCCCGGCTTCGTCGGTACCAGCGCGCCCGAGTGGCTGCTGCGCAGGATCGGCGAAGGCCTCGCATCGGTCGGCCTGTTCGGCCGCAACATCGCCTCGCCCGAACAGCTCGCCGCCCTGACGGCCCAGCTGCGTGCCGAGCGCGACGACGTCCTGGTCGCCATCGACGAGGAAGGCGGTGACGTGACCCGCCTGGAGGTCCGCTCCGGCTCCTCCTTCCCCGGCAACCACGCGCTCGGCGCGGTCGACGACACGCAGCTCACCCGGGACGTGGCCGCGGAGCTGGGCCGCCGGCTCGCCTCGTGCGGCGTCAATCTCAACTGGGCGCCGTCCGCCGACGTCAACTCCAACCCGGACAATCCCGTCATCGGCGTACGGTCCTTCGGCTCGGACCCGCTCCTGGTGGCCCGGCACACCGCCGCGTACGTGGAGGGGTTGCAGTCCGCGGGCGTCGCCGCCTGCACCAAGCACTTCCCGGGGCACGGCGACACCGCGGTCGACTCGCACCACGACGTGCCGCGCATCGGGGTCGACCCCGAGGTGCTCCGGGCGCGTGACCTCGCGCCGTTCCGGGCCGCGATCGCCGCCGGCTCGCGTGCGGTGATGAGCGCGCACATCCTCGTCCCGTCCCTGGACGCGGAGTACCCGGCGACCCTCTCGCGCCGCATCCTGACGGGCGTCCTGCGCGAGGAGCTGAACTACGACGGCCTGATCGTCACGGACGGCATGGAGATGCAGGCCATCGCCGCCACCTACGGCATCGAGCGCGGCAGCGTCCTCGCGATCGCCGCGGGCGCCGACGCGATCTGCGTGGGCGGCGGCCTCGCGGACGACGACACGGTCCTGCGGCTGCGTGACGCCCTGGTCGGGGCCGTCCGCTCGGGCGAGCTCTCCGAGGAGCGCCTCGCCGACGCGGCCACGCGCGTACGGGCCCTTGCCCACTGGACTTCGGTGTCGGGCGCGGCCGATCGTTCGGGGGGCGCGCCCGGCACCGAGATCGGCCTGGTCGCGGCCCGCCGCGCCCTGACGGTCACCCGGGGTGAGTCCTACGCGGCTCCGCTCACCGAGGCTCCGTTCGTCGCCGCCTTCACCCCGATGGCCAACATCGCGGTGGGCGACGAGACCCCGTGGGGCGTGGCCGCGGAGCTGGCGCGCCTGCTCCCCGGCACGCAGACGGGCAGCTTCACGGGTGCCGACGCCGGTGCGCTGGCCCTCGCCGAGGCGGGGGAGCGGCGGATCGTGGCGGTCGTCCGCGACGCCCACCGGCACGCGTGGATGGCAGAGTCCCTGAACACCCTCCTGTCCGCCCGCCCCGACACGATCGTGGTCGAAATGGGCGTCCCCCAGTCACCCCCGACGGGCTCCCTCCACATCGCCACGCACGGCGCGGCAAGGGTGTGCGGCCTGGCTGCGGCAGAGGTCATTACTACCCGGTAGTCACGTCTGTGGGCAGGCGTTCCGCAAGGGCGGAACGGGTGGGCACAGACCACCCACCGGCCCGCACACGAGCAACAAACAGCAAGATGCCGGGTGCCCCCAGCAAGGGGGCACCCGGCATCTTCCGTGAAGCGGACCCCGCCTACAGCCCCTGCCAATCAGGCTTAGCCGCATACGTCGCCCGGAAGTACTCCCCGAGCTTCAGCTTTGAGGCAGCCGCCTCGTCCACGACGACCGTCGCATGCGGATGCAACTGAAGCGCCGACGCCGGAACCACCGCGGCGACAGGCCCCTCCACCGTCGCGGCCACCGCGTCCGCCTTGCCCTCGCCCGTGGCGAGCAGCACCAGATGCCGGGCTTCGAGGATCGTCCCGATCCCCTGGGTGATCACGTGGTGCGGGACCTGCTCGATGTCCCCGTCGAAGAACCGCGCGTTGTCCACCCGGGTCTGCTCCGTCAGCGTCTTGATCCGCGTACGCGAGGCGAGCGAGGAGCACGGTTCGTTGAAGCCGATGTGCCCGTCGGTGCCGATCCCCAGGAGCTGGAGATCCACGCCCCCGGCCTCCGCGAGCGCCTTGTCGTACGCCTCACAGGCCGCCTGGACGTCCTTCGCGCTGCCGTCGGGTCCCATGAAGGACTTCTCGCCGAGCCCGAGCGGCTCGACGACCTCGCGCAGCACGACGGAGCGATAGGACTCGGGGTGCCCCGGGGGCAGCCCCACGTACTCGTCGAGCTGGCAGATCCGCGCGCGCGAGGCGTCCACGGCACCGGAGCCGACCTTGGCGGCCAGGGCTTCGTAGATGGGCAGCGGGGTGGATCCGGTGGCGACACCGAGCAGGGCGTCAGGCTTGCGGCGCACCAGGGCGGCCATGGCCTCCGCGATGAGCTCGCCGCCTGCCTTGGCGTCCGGGACGATGACAACTTCCACGCTGGGCCTGCCGATCTGGAGAGGGGACTCACGGGGGTCAATGTGGTATAGACCAATCTAGCAGAGCTGGCCCGGCCGCGCCCGGAGAGAAAGAGACAACAACAAACATCTGCCAACGCGTAGACACAGGTGAATGGTCTAGTCCACAATGCGGTGGTAAAGCATCCGTCCTTCCCGCACAGGAGGGCGGACCGAGGAACCGGCACTCTCTGCCCTGACCGTGTCGGATCCTCCGATCGGCCGTCGGTACCGCACATTCCGGTGGTCGGTGTTCCTGAAGGGCTGCGGTGCCGTGGGTGGGTTGAGGGTCCCGCCCTGGCGCCGCGGCTCGTCGGAAATCTCCCGGAGCGGACCCGCGGGACCTGCCAGGTACGCTCGCACACGTGCCCTCCATGAACGATCTCGTACGCCAGCACACCGCTCTCGGTGACTCCGATCTCGAGTGGCTGCACCTGCTGGTCTCGGAGTGGCAATTGCTCTCCGACCTCTCCTTCGCCGACCTCGTGCTGTGGGTCCCCACCCTCGACGGCACCCGCTATGTCTCCGTGGCGCAGATGCGGCCCAACACCGGCCCCACCTCCTACCAGGACGACATGGTCGGTCACCTCGTCCCGCGCGGCCGCCGCCCGCTGCTCGACGCCGCCCTTGACGAGGGCCGCATCGTGCGCGAGGGCGACCCGGAGTGGCGCGAGGAGGTCCCGGTGCGGGTCGAGTCCATTCCCGTACGCAGGGAAGGGCGCGTCCTGGGCGTCATCGCCCGCAACACGAACCTGCTCACGGTGCGCACCCCCTCGCGCCTGGAGCTGACCTACCTCCAGTCGGCGTCCGACCTGGCCCAGATGATCGCCGCCGGGTCCTTCCCGTTCCCCGGCCAGCAGGTCGACATGGACGCCTCGCCGCGCGTGGGCGACGGACTGCTGCGCCTGGACGCCGACGGCATCGTCCAGTACGCCTCGCCCAACGCCCTCTCCGCGTACCACCGCCTCGGCCTCGCCGCCGATCTGGTCGGCCACCACCTCGGCACGGCGACCGCCGAACTCGCGCCGTCCCGCGGCCCGGTGGACGAGGCGCTCGCCAAGGTCGCCAGCGGCTGGGCGCCCCGCGAGTTCGAGATCGAGGGCGGCGACGGCGTGATCCAGCTCCGCGCGATCCCGCTCAAGCCCAAGGGCCCGCGCATCGGTTCGCTCGTACTCCTGCGCGACGTCACGGAACTGCGCCGACGCGAGCGGGAGTTGATCACCAAGGACGCGACCATCCGGGAGATCCACCACCGGGTGAAGAACAACCTCCAGACGGTGGCCGCGCTCCTTCGCCTCCAGGCGCGCCGCATCGACTCCGCCGCCGGCCGCGAGGCACTCGAAGAGGCCGTACGCCGCGTGGGATCGATCGCGATCGTGCACGAAACGCTGTCCCAGAACCTGGACGAGCGCGTGGAGTTCGACGAGATCGCCGACCGCGTCCTCGCGATGGTCGCCGAGATCTCGCCCGGCAAGGTAACCGGCCGGCGCACCGGACGCTTCGGCATCCTGGACGCCGAGGTGGCGACCCCGCTGTCGATGGTCCTCACGGAGGTTCTGCAGAACGCCCTGGAGCACGGCTTCCAGGAGGGCGACACCGGCACGGTCGAGGTCTCCGCCGTACGCGGCGGCACCAGCAAGGACGGGCGGCTGCTCATCACCGTCCAGGACGACGGCGTCGGTCTGCCCGACGGCTTCGACCCGCACCGCTCGGGCAACCTCGGCCTGCAGATCGTGCGCACCCTGGTGGAGGGCGAGATGGGCGGGACGTTCGACATGGTGCGGGCCCCCGAGCGCGGCACGCAGGTCGTCCTGGACATCCCGGTGCGAGGCGACAAGTAGCGCACTCACGTACGGAACTCGCGTACGGAACTCACGTACGGAACACGCATACGCAAAGCAGTGAGCCCCGGACCGAAGTGGTCCGGGGCTCACTGCTCACGTTGCGTTGCGCATCGGGGGTACTGCGCGGCTGCGGCTCGGGGGCGGGAGATGCGTACTCGCTGTACGCGCCGCCAAGCTCAGGTCCGTGGGGGGCGTGAACGTCAGGCGCTGGCCTGGCGTGCACGGTTGCGAGCGGCGCGGCGCTTCATTGCGCGGCGCTCGTCCTCGCTGAGGCCACCCCAGACGCCGGAGTCCTGGCCGGACTCGAGCGCCCACTGCAGGCACTGCTCCATGACGGGGCAGCGGCGGCAGACGGCCTTGGCTTCCTCGATCTGCAGCAGCGCAGGACCGGTGTTGCCGATGGGGAAGAAGAGCTCGGGGTCTTCCTCGCGGCAAACGGCGTTGTGACGCCAGTCCATGGCTGCTACCTCTCCTTGGTATTACGTACAAGCTTGCTTGTGAATGTGAACGCTTTCACGAATCCCTCGACGACGGAAGGGACTTTCGTCACATACGCGACGATGTCCTATGTGTTGAGGAGGGGGTTCTGGCTCTCTGTGGGGCCGATGTTGCGGGCCGTCCCGATCGCCATGTAGAGATTCGCAAACCTCGGCGGCGGATACAACCCCTTCCGGGAAGTTTTTTTTGATTCCTCAGTGTCGACTGGGTCACAGCCGTACTTCCATGGGGTGGAGCCTGGCCTAAACGTTCGAGTGAAAGGACTTTGGGCCCTTCTACTCACACAATCACACGCAGTGCACGGCGTACGCCTGTGAACGTCACGCTCGTGCGCAGTCCCAGGTGGTCGCCGTCCATCTGAAGGGGCAGGGGTACCTTCGAATGCAAGGTGAAGTCCGTGAGGTCATGGAGCGTAACCGCGTGCTTGCCGTGGGGTCCCCGATCGGGCGTCGAGGTCAGCAGCTGGGTCCCGTACCGGGCGACCGCACCGGTGGAGAGCTTGCTCAGACCGAGCACGTCGAGGCCGGTGTCGAAGGAGGCCTGCGGGGACGCGTACATCGGGCGATTGCCCAGGTAGGTGTAGGGAGAGGTGTTGCAGACTATGGAGAGCACGAGGTCGGTCACCGGGTCCTCGCCGGCCCGTTCCAGCGTGATCATTCCGTGCCTGCGGTGCGGCTCGTCGAGGAACTGACGGAACACCTGGCGCAAATACAGCGCATGGGTGGACCGCTTCCCGCGCTCCCTCTGTTGTTCGACCCGTCCCACCACTCCGGCGTCGAAACCGAATCCCGCGGCGAAGGTGAACCAGCGCGCGGGGACGGCTTCGTCCTCCGTGCCCGGCGTTCCGGACACCTGGCCCAGGCTCACCGTGCGTTCGCTTCCCTCACGCAGGGCGTCGAGCAGCGCGCCGGTCGCCTCCACGGCGTCGTTGGGCAGACCCAGGGCGCGGGCGAAGACATTGGTGGAGCCGCCGGGGACGACGGCCAGGCGGGGCAGCCGCTCCGGGTCGGGCCCGTTGTGCAGCAGGCCGTTCACGACCTCGTTGACCGTGCCGTCCCCGCCGAGGGCGACGACGAGCTCGATGTCCTTGCTCTCCGCGGCCTGTCTGCCGAGGTCTCTGGCGTGGCCGCGGTACTCCGTGGTGACCGCCTCGAGTTTCATCTCGCTCGCCAGCGCGTGGATCAGTACGTCACGCGTGCGCGCGCTGGTGGTGGTTGCCGCCGGGTTGACCACAAGAAGTGCACGCATGCGAAGCAGGGTACCTAGCTGTCCTGAACCGGCCTAGACCGAGGGGTCGGACCGGGGGCCGGACCACGGACCCGCACGGCTACCCTGCAAGGGTGAGTACCCAGCGGAACCCCACCCCCGAAGCCCCCGCAGCAGGCCCGCGCCCCGGCCGTCTGACCGCCGCGGCGGCCCTTGCCGCGCTGGAGGGCGTCGCACTCATCGCCGCCGGTGTCTACATGCTCGTCATGGGCCTCGCGGGTGACCCCGACAACCCGGAACAGGCCACGACGGGCGGCGTCACGCTGATCGTCCTCGCGCTGCTTCCCCTGCTCGCCGCCCGCGGCCTCCTGCTGCGCCGCGGCTGGAGCCGGGGTCCCGCGATCATCACGCAGATCATGGCGCTTCCGGTGGCCTGGCAGCTGCTCCAGGCCGACAGCATGGCCATCCCGGCGGGTATCGCGCTCGCCGCCGTCGCGGTCGCCGCGCTCGTCCTGCTGGTCAATCCGGCCACGACCGAGGCCCTGGGCATCCGGGGCCCTGGCAACGCACAGGACGACGTGAAGTAGCCGTCCCGCACGAGACGTCCCGAAGGAGCAGGCCCGGAGGGGCGGCCTGCTCCTTCGTCACTCCTCGACGAGGAGCTTCTCGCGCAGCTGCGCGAGTGTGCGGGCGAGGAGCCGGGAGACGTGCATCTGGGAGATGCCGACTTCCTGTGCGATCTGCGACTGCGTCATGTTGCCGAAGAACCGCAGCAGCAGGATGCGCTTCTCGCGTGGTGGAAGGTCTTCCAGGAGCGGTTTGAGGGATTCCCGGTACTCGACGCCCTCCAGGGCCTCGTCCTCCGCGCCCAGGGTGTCCGCTACCGCCGGGGACTCGTCGTCCGTGTCCGGGACGTCCAGGGACAGCGTGGAGTAGGCGTTGGCGGACTCCAGGCCCTCCAGGACCTCCTCTTCGGAGATGGCCAGCTTCTCCGCGAGCTCGTGCACCGTGGGAGAGCGGCCGTGCAGCTGGGAGAGCTCGGCGGTCGCCGTGGTCAGGGCGAGCCTGAGCTCCTGGAGGCGCCGCGGCACTCTGACCGCCCACCCCTTGTCGCGGAAGTGCCGCTTGATCTCGCCGACGACCGTGGGCGTCGCGTACGTGGAGAACTCCACGCCGCGCTCCGGGTCGAAGCGGTCGACGGACTTGATCAGGCCGATGGTGGCGACCTGCGTGAGGTCGTCGAGGGGCTCGCCGCGGTTGCGGAAGCGGCGGGCCAGGTGCTCGACGAGCGGCAGGTGCATGCGGACCAGCTTGTTGCGCAGCTCGGCGTACTCGGGGCTGCCGCCCTCCAGCGTGCGCAGCTCGACGAACATCGCGCGTGCGCCACTGCGGTCCTGCGGATCGTGCCGGGTGTGCTGACGCTCACCGTGTTCGCTCATGTATCCCGCCCGTTGCGCGCCGCCCCGGGCGGAGGGCTTGGCGCGCTCCTCCGGGGCGGTCGGCTCTGTCTGCTGCGACGCGTCGGCCACCGTCGGCGGACCCGGCTGCTCCGGATCCTCCGGGTGCGGCCTGGCCTGCTGCTCGGGGATGCCCGTGAGGGCCGGCTCCACCGGAGCCCCGCGCCCCCTCGTCGGCGTTCCTCCCCGACCATCGGGCAGATCCCGTGTGCCGCGCTCTTCCTCCCGCACCGGCCCCTCCCCGTCCCTCACGCCGGCCCGGGTCCCGCGCCGCGCTTCTTGTAGAGGCTGATCGAGACGGTGTTGTCCTCGGCCACGGAGGAGTCGACCTGACCCGCGAGGGCGGACAGCACTGTCCAGGCGAAGGTGTCCCGTTCCGGGGCCCGGCCGTCGGTGGTCGGCGCCGATACGGTCACCTCCAGCGAGTCGTCGACGAGCCTGAAGACGCAGCTGAGCACCGAACCGGGCACGGCCTGCTGGAGCAGGATCGCGCAGGCCTCGTCGACCGCGATGCGCAGGTCCTCGATCTCGTCGAGAGTGAAGTCCAAACGAGCCGCGAGGCCGGCCGTGGCCGTACGCAGCACCGACAGGTAGGCACCCGCAGCCGGAAGGCGGACCTCGACGAAGTCCTGATTCCCGGGCTCGCCTGCGATCTGGGACACCCTCACCTCCAAGGTGGTACAAGCACTTTCGGGGCTCCAGGTCCGCCGTCCAGCGGCGGTCCGGACTGCGTCACACGGGTAACGCACCACGTAGTTCTGCGGTGACGCTACCGCGCTCCCCAGTTCCGTGTCCCGGGGACCCCGCTCCGTTGCTGTCACTCATAGTAAGCCTAAGGGTACGGAGAGTGGCTAGGGGTCTCGCGGTCCCAATTGGAGAGTACGGGCGCCGGGTTGACGTACCCAGGCCTCAGACGATCGAACCGTCCACGAAGCACCAACGCCAGCTCTCGCCCGGTTCGAAGGTCCTCATGACCGCGTGTCCGGTGTCCTTGAAGTGCTCCGTCGCGTGCCGGAAGGGCGAGGAGTCACAGCACCCCACATGCCCGCAGACCAGGCAGAGCCGCAGTTGCACCGGGTGACTGCCGGCCGCGAGGCACTCCAGGCAGGTGTCGCTCAGCGGCGCGGGCTCGGGGTGCGGCAGCGTCGCCACATGCGGGCACTCGTTCATGATTGCCAGGTTACGACGGGAACGCGTATCGCGGAGGGCCTTACCCATGGACGTACTGCCCCTGGTGGCACTGATCGCGGCGAGTGCCGCGGTGGCCGGAGCCGCTCGCTGGACACCGGTGCCCGCGCCGCTGCTGCTCGTGGCGGCCGGGCTCGTCGCCGCCTACGTGCCAGGGGTCCCGGACTACCACCTGGACCCGCACATCGTGCTGCCGCTGATCCTGCCGCCCCTGCTGCACACCGCGGCCCTGGAGAGCTCGTACCTCGACCTGCGCGCCAACCTCAGACCCGTGGCGCTGCTCTCGGTCGGGTACACGCTGTTCGCGACGCTCGCCGTCGGCTGGCTCGCGTATCTGCTGATCCCCGATCTGCCGCTGACCGCGGCCCTGGTACTGGGCGCCGTGATCGCGCCGCCGGACGCGGTGGCGGCCACGGCGATCGCGCGGAAGGTGGGGCTGCCGTCGCGGATCACCACGATCCTCCAGGGCGAGTCCCTGGTGAACGACGCGACCGCGATCACCGCCTACAAGGTCGCCCTCGCGGCGGCGGTCGGCGAGGGAGCGAGCTGGGCGGGCGGGATCAGGGAGTTCCTGGTGGCCGCGGTCGGCGGGGTCGGTGTCGGGCTGATCCTCATGGTGCCGCTGCACTGGCTGCGCCGGCACATGAAGGAGGCGATGCTCCAGAACACCCTCTCCTTGCTGATCCCCTTCGTCGCGTACGCGGCCGCCGAGCAGGTCGGTGCCTCCGGAGTGCTCGCCGTGGTCGTCGTCGCCCTGTTCCTCGGGCACCGCTCCTGGGAGGTCGACTTCGAGACACGGCTCCAGGAGGCCGCCGTGTGGAAGGTGGTCGCGTTCATCCTGGAGTCGGCGGTCTTCGCGCTCATCGGCCTCCAGCTGCCGCTCGTGGTCGAGGGCCTCGGCGAGTACAGCGGCGTCCAGGTGACCTGGTACGCCCTGGGGGTCTTCTTCTTCGTGGTCCTGGCGCGCTTCGTGTGGTCCTATCCGGCCACCTACCTGCCGCGCATGATGTCGGCGCGCATCAAGGAGCGCGAGAGCGACATGGACTGGCGGCGGCCGCTGATCGTCAGCTGGGCCGGCATGCGCGGGGTGGTGTCGCTGGCGATCGCCTTCTCGATCCCGCTCGTCATGGACGACGGGGAGCCGTTCCCCGCACGCAACCTCGTGCTGTTCCTGACCTTCACCACCGTGATCGGCACGCTGGTCGTGCAGGGGCTCTCGCTGCCGTGGCTCATCCGGGTCCTGAAGCTGCCGGGGCGGGACGCCCAGGCGCAGACGCTCGCGGAGGCACAGGCGCAGAACGCCGCCTCGCAGGCCGCGGAGCGGCGGGTGGACGAACTCATGGAGGACGAGCGCAATTGCCTTCCACAGCCCCTCCAGGACCGCCTGCGGACCGTCCTCGAGCGGCGCCGCAACTCCGTGTGGGAGCGCCTCGGCCAGCCCAACCCGGTGACGGGGGAGTCCGCGGACGACACCTACCGCAGGCTCGCCAGGGAGGCGATCGCCGCGGAACGGGAGGTGTTCGTGACGATGCGTGACGAGCGGCGCATCGACGACGAGATGATGCGGACGCTGCTGCGCAAGCTGGACCTGGAGGAGGCGGCGGCCTACCGGGAGGTCGAGGACTGAGCCGCGGCGGGCTCCGGCTCCGTGGCGGTGATCACTGCCGTGACCCTGGTGCCGGGCGAAAACGCGCCCTCTTCGGAGAGGGCCGTCAGCGCGTACAGGAGCTTGGCCACGTAGACACGCTCCACGGGGAGGCCGTGCCGGTCCTCGAAGTCGTCAGCGAACGCGGTGAGTTCGGGGGTGGTGCGGGCGTAGCCGCCGAAGTGGAAGCGCTCGTCCAGCTGCCAGTTGGCGGTGGGGGCGCCCAGGGCCCGCTGTTGCAGCTCCCGTATGCCGGGGCCGAGGAAGCCGCCCTTGAGCACGGGTATGCCGAGCGCGCGCTGGTCCGGGGCGAGGCCCGCCGCCAGTCCGGCCAGGGTCCCGCCGGTGCCGCAGGCCACGGCCGCCAGGTCGGTGCGGCCGCGCAACTCCTCGCCCAGGGCGGTGCAGCCCTGTACGGCCAGGGAATTGCTGCCGCCTTCGGGGATGACGTAGGGACTGTCGGCGCCCGAGGCGCGCACGAGGGCGGCCAGGACCCCGGGGTCGGTCTTCCTGCGGTAGGTCGAGCGGTCGGTGAAGTGCAGGCGCATTCCGTCGGCCGCGCATTGCGTCAGCGACGGGTTCAGGGGGCGTTCGGCGAGTTCGTCGCCGCGGACCACGCCGATGGTGTCCAGGCCGAGGAGGCGGCCCGCCGCGGCGGTCGCCCTGAGGTGGTTGGAGTAGGCGCCGCCGAAGGTCAGCAGGACCTTGTGGCCCGCTGCGACGGCGGCGTCCAGGTTCAGGAACAGCTTGCGGTACTTGTTGCCCGGCAGGTCCGGGTGGATGAGGTCGTCCCGCTTGAGCGTGAGGGTGACCCCGTGCCGCGTGAAACGCTCGTCCCCGAGCTCCTGGAGCGGGGACGGGAGCCGCGGGCGCGGGGTGGTCGGCGGGGTGGTGCTCACCCCGCCATTCTGCCCGCCGCCGTGCCGGCCGGCACGGCCGCGGTCCGGCTACTTGAGGCGTTCCTCGATGCGCCCCCGCATGGTTTTCATGGTGAAGCCCTTGGGATCCACCTTGCCCGGCTGCCACTCCAGGTGGCCGATCACCGAGCGCTGGGTCCAGCCGTGATGGCGGCAGATGGCCGCCGAGACCCGCTCGATCGCGTCGAGCTGCACCTCGGGCCAGGGATCCTCGCCGTCGCCGAGGTTCTCGCACTCGAAGCCGTAGAAGTGGCGGTTTCCGTCGGTGTTCGCTTCGTTGTCCGTCGGGAGCGCCTTCTCGGCGATGACCGCGCGCAGGACGTCGTCGTCGCCCATGCCCGCGTGGTTGGCGCGGCCGTACCCGACGAGGTGGACGCGGCCGTCCTTGGTGATGACGCCGTGACAGAGCGGGCCGGGCAGGGAGGGGTGCCCGTCGCGGCAGATCTCCACGGTCCGCTTGCTGCCGGACGTGACCGTGTGGTGGATCATGACGCCGTGCACGGGGCCCCACGGCCCCTTGTGGTTGCGGTTGTGATGACGCCAGTCGCCGACTTCGACGACGGTCACACCTTCGTCCTTGAGGGCATCGAGGAACTTGCCCGCGGACATGGGTGGGGCCATGGCCGTCTCCTTTGCGGAGCACGACGGCCGCCGGTCGCGCACCGTCTTGTACGCCGCTTTTACCCGAACCGACGGTGCCCGGACCAGCCGTTGGGAGATATTCCGTGACTGTTCGGGCACCGTGCGAGCCGATCTCGTCAGCTTGCGTCAGCCGCGGTGGTCTCCGCTGTGCAGGAACGCGTCGCCGTTCGCCGCGATGTGGGCCTCCAGCGCCTGAAGGGCCTGCTGGGTGGCCTGGGGGGTGCCCTGGCCCTGCTGCTGGGCGTAGTACGCGGCGCCCAGCTTCTTCAGGAGGTCGCCGCCCGTGCGCTGCGCCTGGACCTCGTCGATCTTCTGCTTGCCCTGGGTGAGTCCGCGCTGCGCCTGTTCCTTGGCGCGATCCAGGAAGCCTGCCATTGCCGTCTCCTACGGATTGGTGCGGAATGGTGCATATCGGTACAGATGTTATCGGTCGTTGTGTCTTGTTCAACGGGTGTGCGGATCTTGGAGTTCCCCCGGGGTCGCGGGCGGATGCCCCGCTCCCGCACGATCCAATCCCGCTCATTTGTGTAATGGCGCCGACACGTTCCGTGCTGGAAGGGTTGTCGGCGCAGATCAGCGCTTGAGCGGGAGGCATCGCAAATGTCGGTAGGCGAAGAGGTCCGTGCGGAGCAGGCCGAGCCGCAGCAGAGCCTGGGCACATCGGCCGCACGGAATCTGGCCACCACCACCAAGTCCGTGCCGCAGATGCAGGAGATCAGCTCCCGCTGGCTCCTGCGGACACTGCCCTGGGTACAGGTGCAGGGCGGTACGTACCGCGTGAACCGGAGGCTGAGTTACTCCGTCGGCGACGGCCGCGTGACGTTCGTGAAGACCGGCGACCGGGTGGAGGTCATCCCCGCCGAGCTCGGCGAGCTGCCGGTCCTCAGGGATTACGAGGACACCGAGGTCCTCGGCGAGCTGTCCCGGCGCTGCCAGCAGCGCGAATTCGCCCCCGGCGCCGTCATCACCTCCTTCGGCAGCCGGGCCGACGAGGTGTTCCTGCTCGCGCACGGCAGGGTCGAGAAGATCGGCACCGGTCCGTACGGCGACGACACGGTCCTCGGCTCCCTCGCCGACGGCTCGTACTTCGGCGAGCAGGCACTGCTCGACTCCGAGGCCATCTGGGAGTACACGACGCGCGCGGTGACCGCGTGCACCGTGCTCACGCTGCCCCGCCAGGACCTGGAGCAGGTCGCGGAGCGCGCGGACTCGCTGCGCGAGCACCTCCAGCGGCTGCGGGCCATCCCGGCCCAGCGGACGAACAACTTCGGCGAGGCGCCCATCGACCTCTCCGCGGGACACGTCGGCGAAGCGGTGCTGCCGGGCACCTACGTCGACTACGAAGCGGCACCCCGCGAGTACGAACTGAGCGTCGCCCAGACCGTCCTGCGCGTCCACACGCGCGTGGCCGACCTCTACAACCAGCCGATGAACCAGACCGAGCAGCAGCTGCGGCTGACGGTCGAGGCGCTCAAGGAGCGCCAGGAGCACGAGCTGATCAACAACCGCGAGTTCGGACTCCTCAACAACTGCGAGTACGAACAGCGGCTCCAGCCGCACGACGGCGCGCCCACCCCGGACGACATGGACGAACTGCTCAGCCGCAGGCGCGGATCGAAGCTCTTCCTGGCGCACCCGCGGGCGATCTCGGCGTTCGGCCGCGAGCTCAACAAGCGCGGGCTCGTGCCGGAGACCATCGAGATGGCGGGCAGCCGCATCCCCACTTGGCGCGGGGTGCCGATCTTCCCGTGCAACAAGATCCCGGTCAGTGAGGCCCGCACCACCTCGATCATCTGCATGCGTACGGGAGAGGAGGAGCAGGGCGTCGTGGGCCTGCACCAGGTCGGCATCCCGGACGAGATCGAGCCGAGCCTGTCGGTGCGCTTCATGGGCATCAGCGAGCAGGCGATCATGTCGTACCTCGTGTCGACGTACTACTCCGCGGCGGTCCTCGTGCCGGATGCGCTGGGCATTCTGGAGAACGTCGAGATCGGC
Organism: Streptomyces sp. NPDC059900; assembly: GCF_050270335.1. NCBI lineage: Bacteria > Bacillati > Actinomycetota > Actinomycetes > Kitasatosporales > Streptomycetaceae > Streptomyces > Streptomyces sp. NPDC059900. The sequence continues at coordinate 5,075 of NZ_JBNNJZ010000068.1, read as the reverse complement.
CGCTGGAGTTGAGGCCGTGTCTGTGGGCGCGCTGCCGGGTACACCCTCTGCGTACGCGCCCACAGGCCCAGGAAACGCCACCGTCCGCATCCTCCCCGGGGTGAGTTCATGACGGACACGACGACGGACATGACGGAGATGGCGCAAGGCCCCGCAGAACAGGGGCCCGCCCAGGATTTCGAGACTCACGACCAGTACGGAGGGTACGAAGCGTCCGAAGCGGCGGAACTTCTCACGGCGGCGCGGCTGGGCGTCGACCCGGAGGTGCGCAGGGCGGTCGAATCGCTGCCCGGAGCGATGCGCCGCATCGTGCGCTATCACTTCGGCTGGGAACACGCGGACGGCGCACCGGCGGCCGGACACGCGGGCAAGGCGATCAGGCCTGCGCTGGTGCTCGCCGCGGTGCGGGCGCTCGGCGGGGAGCAGGCCATGGCCGTCAGGGCCGCGGCGGCGGTGGAGCTGACCCACAACTTCACCCTGCTGCACGACGACGTCATGGACCGCGATCCCACCCGCAGGCACCGGCCCACCGCATGGGCCGTGTTCGGCGAATCCGACGCGATCCTGGCCGGTGACGCGTTGCAGGCGCTCGCGCAGCGGCTGCTCGCCGAGGACCCGCATCCCGGCGCATCCGAGGCGGCGGCGCGGCTCGCGGCCTGTGTGGTGGAGCTCTGCGCGGGCCAGCAGGCGGACAGTACCTTCGAGCGGCGCGGGCCCGCCGAGGTCACGCTCGACGAGTGCCTCGCCATGGCCGAGGCCAAGACGGGAGCGCTGCTCGGCTGCGCCTGTGCCCTCGGGGCGCTGTACGCGGGCGCGGGGCGCAGCGAGGTGGACGCGCTGGACGGGTTCGGCCGCGAGGCGGGGCTCGCCTTCCAGCTCATCGACGACGTGATCGGCATCTGGGGCGACCCCGGGCACACGGGAAAGCCCGCCCGCGCCGACCTCGCGTCCCGCAAGAAGTCCCTGCCGGTGGTCGCGGCGCTGGCCTCCGGCACCCCGGCCGCGGCCGAACTGGCCGAGCTGTACGGACGTCCGCCGACCGGCCCCGGGGACGACGGCGACCTTGAGCGCATCGCGCACGCCGTCGAGGCGGCAGGCGGCAAGGACTGGGCGCTGATGCACGCCGCCGACCGGATGTCCCGCGCGCTCAACCAGCTCTCCCGCGCGGTGCCGGCCCCGGAGGCGGCCGGCAGCCTGCTCACCCTCGCGGAGTTCGTGACGCGGCGTACGTACTGAACGCGGCGTCACCGACGAGCTGAACGCGGCGTCGCAGACGAGCCCCGCACCCCGCCGGGATCCGGTCAGGGTGCGGGGCTCGCCCGTGTGGTGGTGCCGGATCGCCTAGGCTGCAACCGGAGTAAGCGGTTGTGCGTCACACGCGCTGAGCGTGGTCCAGGGGCAGGGCGAGGGGCAAAAGGGGCGGGCTGTGGGCGTAGTGATCCGGAGGGCCGGGGAGAGCGACAGGACCCACGTGGTCCGCTTGCTCGACGAGGCGTTCCAGGACGATCCGGTGAGCAGCTGGGTCTTCCCCGGCGACGAGCACCGCCGCCGCAGGCACGGAGCCCTGATGGAAGCCTTCTTCGACCTCGCCCTGAGCGAGGGCTTCGTCGACGTCACGGAGGACGGCACGGCCGTCGCGCTGTGGTGGTCCGTCCCCGCGGGCGAGGACGAGGGCGCCGAAGAAGGCCCCGCGCAGCTCCGCGCCGCAGTCGACCCGGACAACGCGCGGGTCGAGGAGATAGGCAGGCTCACCGGTGAGGCGCACCCGACCGACCGGCCCCACCAGTATCTGCACATGATCGGCGTGAGCCCCGAACGGCAGGGCGAGGGGCTCGGCTCGGCCCTGATCGAAGCCGTGCTCGAACGCTGCGACCGGGAGGGTCTGCACGCGTATCTGGAGGCGAGCAACAGCCGCAGCCGCGCGCTGTACACACGGCTCGGATTCCACTTCACTGGAAAGGCCATCGATCTGCCGGACGGCCCGCAGCTGTGGCCGATGTGGCGGGAACCCCGGCCTTTTGTCATAAATGATGGCGAGACGGGCCGTTTCGCGTAAAGTCCTTGCAGCACCGTTGTGTTGTCCGTGACACACCGAAGGGGGGAAGCGAGCCCCATGTCCCGCGAAATGTCCCGCGAAGCGACCCGTGAAGTGTCCGGCGAAGTGACTCGTGAAGTGTCCGGCGAAGCGACCCGTGAAGTGTCCGGCGATACGTCCCGCGAACGACGGCTGGCGGAAGCGTTCGTGGAGGTGGCCGACTCCTTGAGCGGCGTTTCCGATGTCTCCGCGTTCCTGCAGAGCCTGGCCGTGCGGTGCGTGGAACTGCTCGGCGTCTCGGCGGCGGGTGTCCTGCTGGCGGACTCCGAGGGCGAGTTGCGGCTCGTCGCCTCGTCCGGCGAGCACACCTGGGTGCTCGATCTGTATGCGCTGCAACAGGAACAAGGGCCGTGCCTGGACTGCTACCGCTCGGGCGCGGCGCACACGAACATCGCCATCGGCGGTCTGGAGGCGGCCACCCTCTGGCCGGAGTTCTCGACGCGCGCCCGGGAGGCGGGCTTCGAGATGACGCAGGTGCTTCCCCTGCGGCAGGGCGATCAGATGCTCGGCACGCTGAACCTGTTCCAGGCGAAGCCGCAGGTACTGAGCCCCGATGAGGTCGCGCTCGCCCAGGCCCTGGCGGACGTCGCCGCGATCGCCATCGTCCAGCGCCGCTCCCTGGAACGCAGCGAGACGGAGCGCGACCAGTTGCAGCAGGCCCTCACCAGCCGGGTCGTCATCGAGCAGGCCAAGGGCGTGCTCGCCGAGCGCTGGAAGTGCACGGTCGACGAGGCCTTCGGGGCGCTGCGCGGCCATGCGCGGGCGAACCGGCTGCGGCTCGCGGAGTGCGCGCGACAGGTGGTGGCGGGGGAACTCGACAGGGAGGCAATCCGCCGGCCCTAGCCGCCCGGCCCGCCCGCCCTCTGCGTCCCGGGCCTTCGGGAACGGCGTCGTCGTACGGACGTACCGCCGGAAGCGCTGACAGCGGGGCGGCAGCGGGCTTTCCGGCCCGCGCCGCCCGCCATATTCTCGACGCATGGGCAGCGATGGGCCCCGGTCAGAACCCCGTCCGCAGAGTGAGCCGGTGTGCGCGAGCTGCGGGCGTCCCGTCGGCATGGCCGTCAAGCGGCGCAAGACGCTCGGAGTGTTCGTCCCCGTGTGGGGACCGGGGCCGTGCCGTAACCCGCGGTGTGAGGCGTGTGCCGAAGAGCCCGAGAAGCACGGGAAGCGGGGGCGGCGCAGAAGGCGCGGCAGGCGCGAGGAGCGCGGTGGTACGGCGCCGGCCAAAGCCGATGCAGCTGCCGGGGCCGAAGTGGTCGCAGCAGCCGGAGATGGGGCCGAAGCGGAGGCCGTAGCCGAGACTGAATCCGCACCGGCCCGCTCCGACGACGACTGGCGCGAAAAGGACGACTGACGCGCAGAGGCGGTGCCGTGTGCACCCGCCCGCTTCCCTGTCTCTCCATTGTTCTATTAGGATGCGAACAATGGAGGTTTTCATGAACCAGCCTGCTCGCTCGTCCAGCCGCTCCAGCCGCTCCAGCCGCTCCAGCCGCTCCAGCCGCTCCAGCCGCCCCCGCATCGCCCTGCTCGCCGCACTGCCCTTCGTGCTCGGACTTCTCGCCGACCTGACGGTGTACGTGACGGTCCGTGATCAGCTGCCCGATCGGCTGGCCCGGCACTTCGGCGCCGACGGCGAGGCGGACGGCTTCGTCGGGCACGGCGGGTTCCTCGCGATGCTCGTGGGGATGTTCGTCGTCCTCGGCGCGATCAGCGCTTTCCTCGCGCTGAGGAGCGACTTCGCCACCTACCGGCGCGGGCTGCGCGGGCTGCTCGCGGTCGTGTACGCGACCTCCGCGTTCCTGGCCTGGCCGCTGGGTGCGAGCCTCCTGGCCAACCGGGGCACCGCCGACGGTGAGGCGGCGGTGTTCCCCCTGTGGCACCTCGCGGTCGCGGCCGCGGTCGCCGCGCTCGCGGCAGGAGCGGGGGCGGCGACCGCGCGGCTCGTGCCGCTGCCCGACGGGCGTCCGCCGCTCGGCGGGAACGGGCAGGCCGGGGCCGGCCGCATCGATCTGGGGCGCGACGAGGTCGCCGGGTGGGTACGGCAGACGGGCTCGCGGCTGCTGAGCGGGACGGGCATCGCGCTGGCCGTCGCGGGTGTCGCCACCCTGTGGCTGACGGACGGGGGCTGGGTGACGCCGCTGTCCCTGTTCGTCCCCGGGATTCTGGTCGCCGCCTTCGCGCGGGCCTGCGTCACCGTGGACCGGCGCGGGCTCACGGTGTCGTCGGGGCTGGTGCCATGGCCGCGCATCCGGCTGCCGCTCGACCGTATAGAGCGTGCGGACACCCGCCGGATCAGCGCCTTCGCGGACTACGGGGGCTGGGGTTACCGCATCGTCCCCGGACGCTCCGGCGTCATCATGCGGTCGGGCGAGGCGCTGGTCGTCCGGCGGGCCAACGGCAACGACTTCGCCGTCACCGTCGATGACTCCGCGACGGCCGCCGCGCTCCTCAACACGCTGGTGGACCGCGAGTCCTCCTCCCGGGACGGGCGGCACTGACACCATGCTGTTCCGGATCGACACGACATCGGCGGTGCCCCTCGGCGACCAGATCGCCGCCTGCGCGCGCCGCGCGGTCGCCGACGGCTCCGTACGCCCGGGCGAGCGGCTGCCCGCCGCCCGGATGCTCGCCGACTCCCTCGGGGTCAACGTCCATACGGTGCTGCGTGGTTACCAGCGGCTGCGCGAGGAGGGCCTGATCGAACTCCGGCGGGGGCGCGGTGCGATCGTCGTGGACGGCGCGGTGGCGCAGGCGCGGGCCCAACTGAGCGAGAGAGTAAGGGCGTTCGTGGCGGACGCGCTGGAGCTCGGGCTCTCGGAGGACGAGGTGCGTTCCCTGGTGGACGCGGCACTGAGGACCTGACGGCGGGTATGGTCCGACGGTTCCGGTGCGTGGGTCGCCCGGGGAGGGGACGTACTGATGGGGCTGCGGGGGATGACCCGGTGGGCTGTTGCGGGCGTTGTGGCGGTGGGGATCGCGG
>NZ_JBNNJZ010000067.1:0-28519 GCF_050270335.1 Streptomyces sp. NPDC059900 | reverse complement strand
CCGAGAGGCCGAGCCTTCGCTCGCCGCCCGCGAGCAGCCGCAGCATCGCGGCGGCCCGCTCGAGCGACTGGATGTTCCGTGCCATCGCAGCCCCTTCCTCCGTCCCCTCTGACTCCAACGTTCGACAATGCTGAACACTATCGGTCGTTGTCGACCTCCCGCGACAGAGCGGGCAGCGGTGTTTCTCGCCGTTTCCCGCCCTGCACCGAACCACACCCCTGACGAGGGGGGGGCGGACGGGGCGCGGGTGTCCGCCCCGTGAACACTCACGCGCCGTGGACCTTCGTCCCGCTACCCTGGCCCAGTGCGCCTTCCACCGAAGCGCAAAGCCGACAGCCGTCGCACCTCTGGGAGCTCTTTCATGGCCTCGTTGCCTACCCCCCCGACCTCCGGTTCCTCGAACGGAACCCGAGCCGACGCCCTGCGCGAAGCCCTCGCCACCCGCGTGGTGGTGGCCGACGGCGCGATGGGCACGATGCTCCAGGCCCAGGACCCCACGCTCGAGGACTTCCAGAACCTCGAGGGCTGTAACGAGATCCTGAACGTGACACGCCCGGACATCGTCCGCTCGGTCCACGCGGAATACTTCGCGGTCGGCGTCGACTGCGTCGAGACGAACACGTTCGGCACGAACTTCGCCGCCCTGAGCGAGTACGACATCCCCGAGCGCAACTTCGAGCTCTCCGAGGCGGGCGCCCGCCTCGCCCGCGAGGTCGCCGACGAGTTCACCGCCTCGACCGGGCAGCAGCGCTGGGTCCTCGGTTCCATGGGCCCCGGCACCAAGCTGCCGACCCTGGGCCACGCCCCGTACACCGTGCTTCGCGACGCCTACCAGACCAACGCCGAAGGCATGATCGCGGGCGGCGCGGACGCCCTCCTGGTGGAGACCACCCAGGACCTGCTCCAGACCAAGTCGGCGATCCTCGGAGCCCGCCGCGCCCTGGAAGCCACCGGCGCGAACCTCCCGCTGATCTGCTCGGTCACGGTCGAGACCACCGGCACGATGCTGCTCGGCTCGGAGATCGGCGCCGCGCTCACCGCCCTGGAGCCGCTCGGCATCGACATGATCGGCCTGAACTGCGCCACGGGCCCGGCCGAGATGAGCGAGCACCTGCGCTACCTCGCCCGCCACTCGCGCGTGCCGATCTCCTGCATGCCCAACGCGGGCCTGCCGGTCCTGGGCAAGGACGGCGCCCACTACCCGCTGACGGAGGCCGAGCTGGCCGACGCCCAGGAGACCTTCGTACGCGAGTACGGCCTCTCCCTGGTCGGCGGCTGCTGCGGCACCACCCCCGAGCACCTGCGCCAGGTCGTCGAGCGCGTGCGCGGTACGGAGACCGTCCGCCGCGAGCCGCGCCCCGAGCCGGGCGCCGCCTCGCTCTACCAGACCGTGCCCTTCCGCCAGGACACCTCGTACCTGGCCATCGGCGAGCGCACGAACGCCAACGGTTCGAAGAAGTTCCGCGAGGCCATGCTGGAGGGCCGCTGGGACGACTGCGTGGAGATGGCCCGTGACCAGATTCGCGAGGGCGCCCACATGCTCGACCTCTGCGTCGACTACGTAGGCCGGGACGGCGTCAAGGACATGGAGGAGCTGGCAGGCCGCTTCGCCACCGCCTCCACCCTGCCCATCGTCCTGGACTCCACCGAGCTGCCCGTCATCCAGGCCGGCCTGGAGAAGCTGGGCGGCCGCGCCGTCATCAACTCCGTCAACTACGAGGACGGCGACGGCCCCGAGTCCCGCTTCGCCAAGGTCACCGCGCTCGCCAAGGAGCACGGCGCCGCGCTGATCGCGCTGACCATCGACGAGGAGGGCCAGGCCCGCACCGTCGAGCACAAGGTCGCCATCGCCGAGCGCCTCATCGAGGACCTGACCGGCAACTGGGGCATCCACGAGTCGGACATCCTCATCGACTGCCTGACCTTCACCATCTGCACCGGCCAGGAGGAGTCGCGGGGGGACGGCATCGCCACCATCGAGGCGATCCGCGAGCTCAAGCGCCGCCACCCGGACGTGCAGACCACGCTGGGCCTGTCGAACATCTCCTTCGGCCTCAACCCGGCCGCCCGCGTCGTCCTGAACTCGGTCTTCCTCGACGAGTGCGTCAAGGCAGGCCTTGACTCGGCGATCGTGCACGCCTCCAAGATCCTGCCGATCGCGCGCCTGGAGGAAGAGCAGGTCAAGGCCGCCCACGACCTGATCTACGACCGCCGCGAAGAGGGCTACGACCCCCTGCAGAAGCTCATGGAGCTCTTCGAGGGCGTCAACATGAAGTCGATGAAGGCGGGCAAGGCCGAGGAGCTCCTGGCCCTGCCGCTGGACGAGCGCCTCCAGCGCCGCATCATCGACGGCGAGAAGAACGGCCTGGACGCCGACCTCGACGAGGCCCTGCTGACCCGCCCGGCGCTCGACATCGTCAACGACACGCTCCTGGAGGGCATGAAGGTCGTCGGCGAGCTCTTCGGCTCCGGCCAGATGCAGCTGCCCTTCGTGCTCCAGTCCGCCGAGGTCATGAAGAGCGCGGTCGCCCACCTGGAGCCGCACATGGAGAAGTCGGACTCCGAGGGCAAGGGCACCATCGTGCTCGCCACCGTCCGCGGCGACGTCCACGACATCGGCAAGAACCTCGTCGACATCATCCTGTCCAACAACGGCTACAACGTCGTCAACCTCGGTATCAAGCAGCCGGTCGCCGCGATCCTGGACGCCGCCGCCGAGCACCGCGCCGACGTGATCGGCATGTCGGGCCTCCTGGTCAAGTCGACCGTGATCATGAAGGAGAACCTGGAGGAGCTCAACCAGCGCAACATGGCCGCCGACTTCCCGGTGATCCTCGGCGGCGCCGCGCTGACCAGGGCCTACGTCGAGCAGGACCTCCACGAGATCTACGAGGGCGAGGTCCGCTACGCCCGCGACGCCTTCGAGGGGCTGCGCCTGATGGACGCCCTCATCGCCGTCAAGCGCGGCGTCCCCGGCGCCACGCTGCCCGAGCTGAAGCAGCGCCGGGTGGCCAAGCGGGACACCCCCGTCGCGGAGGTCTCCGAGGACGAGGGGCCCGCCCGCTCGGACGTCTCCACCGACAACCCCGTCCCCGCCCCGCCGTTCTGGGGCACCCGCGTCGTCAAGGGCATCCAGCTCAAGGAGTACGCGTCCTGGCTGGACGAGGGCGCCCTGTTCAAGGGCCAGTGGGGCCTCAAGCAGGCCCGGACGGGTGACGGCCCCTCGTACGAGGAGCTGGTGGAGAGCGAGGGCCGCCCGCGCCTGCGCGGCTGGCTGGACGAGCTGCACACCAAGAACATGCTGGAGGCGGCCGTCGTGCACGGCTACTTCCCCTGTGTCTCCAAGGGCGACGACCTGATCATCCTGGACGACCAGGGCAACGAGCGCACCCGCTTCTCCTTCCCGCGCCAGCGCCGCGGCCGGCGCTTGTGCCTGGCGGACTACTTCCGCCCGGAGGAGTCCGGCGAGACCGATGTGGTCGGCCTCCAGGTCGTCACCGTCGGCTCGAAGATCGGCGAGGCCACCGCCGAGCTTTTCGCCGCCGACTCCTACCGCGACTACCTCGAACTGCACGGCCTGTCCGTGCAGTTGGCCGAGGCGCTCGCCGAGTACTGGCACGCGCGCGTGCGCGCCGAGCTCGGCTTCGGCGGCGAGGACCCCGCCGACGTCGAGGACATGTTCGCCCTGAAGTACCGCGGTGCGCGCTTCTCGCTGGGCTACGGCGCCTGCCCCGACCTGGAGGACCGCGCGAAGATCGCCGAGCTCCTGGAGCCGGAGCGGATCGGCGTGCAGCTCTCCGAGGAGTTCCAGCTGCACCCGGAGCAGTCCACGGACGCGATCGTCATCCACCACCCCGAGGCGAAATACTTCAACGCGCGCTGAGCGGACAAGTCGTACACTTGTCGGTCCAGTGCAGGCCGGTTGCCCACCCGTCAGAAGGGGGCAACCGGCCTTTCCGTCCCTCATGGAGGTGTGCCCGGATGACCAGTACGGTTCCCGCGCTCGATACCCGAACGGCCGAAGGCAGCGACCTCCAGGCAGTGCTCCTCGACATGGACGGAACCCTCGTGGACACCGAGGGCTTCTGGTGGGACGCGGAGGTCGCGGTGTTCGCCGCGCTCGGGCACTCGCTCGACGAGGCCTGGCGCGACGTGGTGGTCGGCGGACCCATGACGCGCAGCGCCGGGTTCCTGATCGAGTCCACGGGCGCCGACATCACGGTCCCCGAGCTGACGGTGCTGCTCAACGAAGGCTTCGAGGACCGCATCGGCCGCGCCCTGCCGCTGATGCCGGGCGCCGCCCGGCTCCTGGCCGAGCTCGCCGCGCACGAGGTGCCCATGGCCCTGGTCTCCGCGTCGCACCGGCGCATCATCGACCGCGTGCTCGAGTCGATCGGCTCCCACCACTTCGCGCTGACCGTCGCGGGCGACGAGGTGAGCCGGACCAAGCCGCACCCCGACCCGTACCTCCTCGCCGCGGCCGGAGTTGGGGCGGAACCGGCCAGATGTGCCGTCATCGAGGACACCGCGACCGGCGTCGCGGCGGCCGAGGCCGCGGGCTGCCGGGTGGTGGCGGTGCCGTCCGTGGCGCCCATCGCCCCGGCAGCAGGCCGGACCATCGTGCCGACGCTCGAACACGTCAACCTGCCTTTCCTGCAAGGTCTGATGGCCGGAAAGCGCTGAACGGTTGAAGATGTGACCTTTCCCACTCCGTGGGGGGTCGACAGCCGATCGGGGCTGTGCCGGGGCGTCGTTATGCGCGACTTGTTCAGTGGCGTTGTGTCCCGATTAAGGGGAACCTCACGAAACCTTCCCGTGTCGGGGTATCGGTGCGTCCGCGCCCGGTTTCACTGTGTGATTGAGGGTCAACTCCGGTGCCTTCCGGCCCGCCTGGCGGTGCGGACTAATCTCTTCGCGAGAACATCGCCACACCCTGCGGACCGAACTGACCCCACCCCTCGTTGTCGGTCCGGACGGGATCAACAGCTCTGGAGAACGTCGAGCATGAACCGTAAGACTTTGGTGCTGCCGGCCGTCGTAGGTCTGCTCGCTTCCGCGCTCGCGGCCTGCGGAGGGGCGGGCGACGGCGGGGACGACGACGCGATCACCGTCGGCACCACGGACCGGTTCGCCACCTCACCCGAGATACCGGCGCCCTTCGACCCGGCGTACGCCTATGACGCGGGCTCCTGGAACGTCGTGCGCCAGACGGTCCAGACGCTGATGGCCGCTCCGCGCGGCGGCGGCGAGCCGGAGCCCGACGCCGCCGAGAAGTGCGGCTTCACGGACACCGGCAACGAGCGCTACGAGTGCACGCTGCGCAAGGACCTGAAGTTCGCCGACGACGAGCCGCTGACCGCCGCCGACGTGAAGTTCTCCATCGAGCGGGTGCGCGACCTCAAGATCAAGGACCCCAGCGGTTCCGCCGGAATGGTCTCCAACGTCGACGCGATCGAGACCGAGGGCGACCGCAGCGTCGTCTTCCACCTCAAGAGCCCCGACGCGACGTTCCCGTACAAGCTGGCCACCCCCATCGCGGGCATCGTCAGCTCCGAGCACTACGCCAAGAACAAGCTGCGCGACGGCTTCGACCTGGACGGCTCGGGCCCCTACACCGCCAAGCAGGAGGTGAAGGGCAACACGCTCGTCAAGACAACGTTCTCCAAGAACCCCAACTACAAGGGCGTTCTCAAGCCCAAGAACGACAAAGTCGAGATGCGCACCTACGAGTCCGCCGACGCCATGGGCGAGGCCCTCAAGAGCGGCGACCTCGACATGATGACGCGCACCATGTCGCCCGAGCAGATCAAGCAGCTCGACGCGGACCCTGGCAGCAACATCGAGCTGGTCGAGACGCCCGGCCTGGAGATCCGCTACCTCGGCTTCAACACGGACGCCACCACCGTCAAGTCCAAGGCGGTCCGCCAGGCCATGGCGCAGCTCGTCGACCGCGGCGCCCTCGCGGCCGGTGTCTACGGCGACGCGGCCGAGCCGCTCTACTCCCTGGTGCCGGCCACCATCACGGGCCACACCAACTCGTTCTTCAACCGGTACAAGGACCCGAGCGCGGCCAAGGCCCGCACCCTGCTCCAGAGGGCCGACATCACCACGCCGGTGAAGCTCACCCTGCACTACACGACGGACCACTACGGCCCGGGCACCAAGAAGGAATTCCAGCTCCTGCAGAAGCAGCTCAACGGGAGCGGCCTGTTCGACGTGTCGATCAAGGGCACGGAGTGGAACACCTTCCGCCCCGCCGAGCAGAAGGGCGCCTACGACGTCTACGGGATGGGCTGGTTCCCCGACTTCCCCGACGCCGACAACTTCCTGACGCCGTTCCTCGACAAGGACAACATCCTCGGCTCGCCGTACGTGAACCCCACCATCAACGACGAGCTGCTCCCGCACTCGCGCCGTGAGGCGGACCGGCTCACCGCCTCCAAGAGCATCAAGAAGGTCCAGGACATCGTCGCCGAGGACGTGCCGGTCCTTCCCCTCTGGCAGGGCAAGCAGTACATCGCCGCCAGGGACGACATCACGGGCGTCGAGTGGGCCCTCAACTCCTCCTCGAACCTCCAGCTGTGGGAGCTCGGCCGCGGTGTGAGCGGCTGACCTCCGCCCGCACCCGTACAAGCCCGGCCGGGCTTCGCTCCACCGATACACACCAACGACAAGGCACTTCGTGAATTTGCGTAACCAGTGGCTGGCCCTTCCCCTCACGGGAGGGCTGGCCGCCGCCCTGCTCACCGGCTGCGGCACGGAAACGGGCGGAGCGGGGGAGAACGAGGACGCTGTGGTGATGGGGATGTCGGACGACGTCCTGGCCACCGACCCGGCATCCGGCTACGACCCCGGATCATGGCTCCTGTTCAACAACGTCTTCCAGTCCCTGATGAGCTTCCCGAACGGGGCCACGGAGCCGGAGCCCGAGGCCGCCGAGGAGTGCGGCTTCACCGACTCCAAGACCAGGGTCTTCGAGTGCACGCTGCGCGACGGCCTGAAGTTCAGCAACGGCAACGCGCTGACCTCGAAGGACGTCAAGTACTCCTTCGACCGCATGATGAAGATCAACGACGACGCCGGCCCGGCGATCATGTTCCCGATGCTCGACCGCGTCGAGACGCCGAGCGCCAAGAAGGTCGTCTTCAGGCTCAAGTACGCCGACGCCACCTTCCCCAGCAAGATCGCGTCCGGTGCGGGATCCATCGTCGACCAGGAGTCGTACGACATGGACGGGCTGCGCGCGGACGGCCAGGCCACGGGCTCGGGACCGTACAAGCTCGACTCCTTCGACGACGGGCAGGCCGTGTTCTCGGTCAACCCCGACTACAAGGGCACCGCCAAGGTGAAGAACAAGGGCGTCACCCTGAAGTTCTTCCACGACGACCAGAAGGGCCTGAAGAAGGCGCTCCTGGACGACAAGATCGACATCGCGTACCGCGGTCTCGGGGCCAGCGACATCGCGGACATCGAGCAGGACACCTCCGACGCCAGCCAGAACATCGACGTCGTCGAGGGCACGAGCGCTGAGGTTCAGCACCTGGTCTTCAACATGAAGGACCCTGTGGCGGGCAAGCTCGGCGTCCGCAAGGCCATGGCCTACCTCCTCGACCGCGACGCCCTGGTCCAGGACGTCTACCGGGACACGGCCACGCCGCTGTACTCGATCGTCCCGGCCGGGATCGGCGGCCACAACACCGCCTTCTTCGACACCTACGGCGCCCGCCCGCAGCGCTCCAAGGCCGCGGCCGCCCTGCGCGCGGAGGGCCTGACCGGCAAGGTCAAGCTCACGCTCTGGTCCACGCCCTCGCGCTACGGGCCCGCGACCGACCAGGAGATGAAGGCGATCGCCAAGCAGCTCAACGCGAGCGGCCTGTTCGACGCCGAGGTGAAGTCGGTCGCGTTCGGCCAGTACGAGCGGGACATCAAGTCCGGCAAGTACGGCGTGTACGTCAAGGGCTGGGTGCCGGACTACCCGGACCCGGACAACTTCACGCAGCCCTTCTTCGGCAAGGGCAACGTCCTGGACAACGGCTACCGGAACAGCGACATCACCGGGAAGATCATCCCCGGTACCGCCGCCGAGACCGACCGCACCAGGACCGACGAGGACTACTCGAAGCTCCAGGACATCGTCGCCGACGAGCTGCCGATCCTGCCGGTCTGGCAGGCCAAGCAGTACGCGGTCATCAGCGACGACGTGTACGGCGTCGAGTCGTGCCTCGACGCGTCGACGGTCTTCCGCTTCTGGGAGCTCAGCAAGGCCTGACCCCGCGGACACACCTGACCTCGCGGACACGCAGAAAGGCGGCCCCCTCCCGGAGGGGGCCGCCTTCCCGCGTCCTGCGTCCTGCGTTCGTCTTCTGTGTCCTGCCGTGCCGCCCTCACTGGGCGCCGGGGCGCACCAGACCGCTCTCGTACGCGTACACCGCGGCCTGCACCCGGTCGCGAAGGCCGAGCTTGGTGAGCACATGGCCCACATGCGTCTTGACGGTCGTCTCGCTTACGAACAGGTCCGCCGCGATCTCCGCGTTCGACAGGCCGCGCGCCACCAGCTTGAGGACCTCGACCTCCCGCTCGGTGAGCGTGTGCAGGGTGTCCGGCACCGGCTCGTCGCCCGAGGGGAGATGCCCGGCGTACTTGTCCAGGAGCCTGCGCGTGATGCTCGGCGCGAGCATCGCCTCGCCCGACGCGACCACCCGGATCGCCTGCACCAGTTCGTTCGCGGGCGCGTCCTTGAGCAGGAAGCCGCTGGCTCCCGCGCGCAGCGCCTCCACCACGTACTCGTCGAGGTCGAAGGTGGTCAGGACCAGCACCTTCGCCGGTCCGTCCCGGCCGGGCCCGGTGATCTGCCGGGTCGCCTCGACCCCGTCCATCCGCGGCATGCGGATGTCCATCAGGACCACGTCCGGCTGCAGTGCCCGCACCTGGTCGAGAGCCTGCAGGCCGTCTCCGGCCTCCCCGACGACCGCGACGTCCTGCTCGGCCTCCAGGATCATCCGGAATCCCGTGCGCAGCAGTGGCTGGTCGTCGACCAGTAGGACACGGATCGCCACGTAACTCTCCTTCGCTAGCCCGGGCCCATTCTGCCCTGCGCGCCCTCTTCGGACTCGGGCACCCTCACCGCAAGGGGGTACGGCGGGGGAGTCCCGCCGAATTCCGGACATACGGCCTGGTGATCGCACCAGCCGCAGAGCTTCGTCGGCCGCGGCCGCCAGTCGCCCGTCTCGGTGGCGAGCGTGATCGCCTCCCACAGCGCGTGCAGTTTCCGCTCGACCTGCTCCAGGTCCTCGGTCCTGGGGTCGTACGTGATGACGTCGCCGCTGCCCAGATAGACGAGCTGGAGACGGCGCGGGACCACGCCCTTCAGCCGCCACACCACCAGGGCGTAGAACTTCATCTGGAAGAGGGCGCCCTCGGAATACTCGGGGCGGGGGGCCTTGCCGGTCTTGTAGTCGACGATGCGCACCTCGCCGGTGGGCGCCACGTCCACCCGGTCGATGATGCCGCGCAGTTTCAGGCCCGACTCCAGCTCCGCCTGCACGAACAGCTCGCGCTCGGCGGGCTCCAGGCGGGTGGGGTCCTCCAGCGTGAACCACCGCTCGACGAGCTTCTCCGCGTCCGCGAGCCAGCGCGCGAGCCGCTCACCCTGCTCGTCGTCCGCGAACAGTTCCGTCAGCTCCGGCCTCGCCTCGCGCAGGCGGTCCCACTGGCCGGGGATCAGGCCCTTGGCGCGCGGCGCGGTCCGCTCGATCGCGGGCGCGTCGAAGAGCCGCTCCAGGACGGCGTGCACCAGCGTGCCGCGGGTCGCCGCCTCGCTCGGCTTCTCGGGCAGCTTGTCGATCACCCGGAACCGGTAGAGCAGCGGACACTGCATGAAGTCACTGGCGCGCGAGGGCGACAGGGACGCCGGACGCACGGCCGTCACGGCACCGTCGGTGCTGGTTTCCATGAGGTAAGACCCTACGACCCGCCACCGACAACGGCCGCATACCATCGACGACAGACCCTCTCGCCCTGCATGATCGTGCGTGTACCGCGCCGGACAGGGGCGAGGGACGCTTCGAACAAGGGGACATCGTGGACGAGAGCGCCGGGAGCGGCAGGCCGCAGCCCGACGGGACGGACGGTCGGCGGCCGGATGCCGCCGAGGGCTCCGGCCATTCCGAAACGCCACGTCCGGTGGACACGGCCGGTGCCGGAAGCGGTGCGGCCGGCGGCAGCACCACCGGCGCCGACAGCGCCGAGCCTCAGCCGCCCGCGCAGGAGCCGCGCGCCGCGGACGAACCCGCGCCGGACGCCGACCGCCTCGCGAAGACCCCGCAGTCTCCGCAGCCCCCCGAGACTCCGCAGTCGCCCGAGGGCCAGCAAACCCCCGGGGCCCCGCACGACACGTCCGGGCAGACCCCCCACGACACCCACCCCGAGTACGCGCACGCCACCGGAGGCCCCGCCCACAAGACGCCCCCGCCGGGCGGCAAGAAGGGCCCCGGGGGTGGGCTGCTCATGGGGCGGCCCTTCGGCGTGCCCGTGTACGTGGCGCCCAGCTGGTTCCTCGTCGCCGCCCTGATCACCTGGGTCTTCGGCGGCCAGCTCGACCGCGTCCTGCCCGAACTCGGCGCCGCCCGCTATCTCGTCTCGCTCTTCTTCGCCGTCGCCTTCTACGCCTCCGTGCTCATCCACGAGCTGGCGCACACCGTCGTCGCCCTGCGCTACAAGCTGCCGGTGCGCCGGATCCAGCTCCAGTTCTTCGGCGGGGTCTCGGAGATCGAGAAGGAGTCCGAGACGCCGGGCCGCGAGTTCGTCCTCGCCTTCGTGGGCCCGCTGCTCTCCCTCGTGCTCGCGGGAGTCTTCTACGGGGCCATGCGCCTCGTGGAGCCCGGCACCGTGCCCGGCGTCCTGCTCGCGGGCCTGATGATCTCGAACCTCATCGTCGCCGTCTTCAACCTCCTGCCCGGCCTGCCCCTGGACGGCGGCCGCATGCTCCGCGCCGTCGTCTGGAAGATCACCGGCAAGCCCATGAGCGGCACCATCGCCGCCGCCTGGGTCGGCCGCGCGCTCGCCATCTCCGTCCTGATCGGCCTGCCCCTGCTCAACCAGTCCGGCGCGCTGGGCGGCGAGACGCAGGAAATCGGCGGCATGGACACCGTCACCGACGCCCTGCTCGCCGCGATCCTCGCCGCGATCATCTGGACCGGCGCCGGAAACAGCCTCCGTATGGCCCGGCTGCGCGAACACCTGCCCGAGCTGCGCGCCCGCGCCCTGACCCGGCGCGCCGTCCCCGTCGAGTCCGCGACGCCGCTCTCCGAAGCGCTGCGCCGCGCCAACGACGCCGGGGCCCGCGCCCTCGTCGTGGTCGACGCGGACGGCGACCCGATGTCCGTGGTCCGCGAGGCGGCCATCGTCGGCGTGCCCGAGCACCGCCGCCCCTGGGTCACCGTCAGCGGCCTCGCCCAGGACATCACCGAAGGCATGCGCATCTCCGCCGAGCTCGCGGGCGAGGAGCTCCTGGACACCCTCAGGGCGACGCCTGCCACGGAGTACCTCGTGGTCGAGGCCTCCGGCGAGATCTACGGCGTGCTCTCGGCCACCGACGTGGAGCGTGCCTTCGTCAAGGCGATGGCCCGCCCCACCTGACGGCCGCACCCTGGTCTCCGGCCCCCGCAGGGGCCGGTAGGCTGGTCACATGTCCGAACCGACCGGTGCCGCCCGCCGACGCGGGCCCTTCAAGGTCGGGGACCAGGTTCAGCTGACCGACCCCAAGGGCCGCCACTACACGTTCACGCTCGAGGCCGGGAAGAACTTCCACACCCACAAGGGTTCCTTCCCCCACGACGAGCTGATCGGTGCTCCCGAGGGCAGCGTTGTCCGCACCACGGGAAACGTCGCCTACCTCGCGCTGCGCCCCCTGCTCCCCGACTATGTCCTGTCCATGCCCCGCGGCGCCGCCGTGGTCTACCCCAAGGACGCGGGGCAGATCCTGGCCTTCGCCGACATCTTCCCCGGCGCCCGCGTCGTGGAGGCGGGGGTGGGATCCGGCTCGCTGAGCAGCTTCCTCCTGCGCGCCATCGGCGACGAGGGAATGCTGCACTCGTACGAGCGCCGCGAGGACTTCGCCGACATCGCCCGGCAGAACGTGGAGCGCTACTTCGGCGCCCCGCACCCCGCCTGGCAGCTCACTGTCGGTGACCTCCAGGACAACCTCAGCGACAGCGACGTCGACCGCGTCATCCTCGACATGCTCGCCCCCTGGGAGTGCCTGGACGTCGTCTCCAAGGCGCTCGTGCCCGGCGGCATCCTCTGCTGCTACGTGGCGACCACCACCCAGCTCGCGCGGACCGTCGAGTCCATCCGCGAGATCGGCGGCTTCAACGAGCCGACCGCCTGGGAATCGATGATCCGCAACTGGCACGTCGAGGGCCTGGCCGTCCGCCCCGACCACCGTATGATCGGCCACACCGGCTTCCTGCTCACCGCCCGCCGCCTGGCGGACGGCGTCGAGCCGCCCATGCGCCGCCGCCGCCCCTCCAAGGGCGCCTACGGCGACGACTACACGGGCCCGAACGCCGACGGCGGCACCCCCCGCGCGGAGCGCTGACCGCGCCGCGGGTGCCGGCATCCGCGTACAACCGCTGAACGCACGGGCGCCGCCGCCGAGTTCCCCCCTTCGACCGGGGAACTCGGCGGCGGTGCCTTTTGGTTCGCGGGCCCCCGGACGCGCGCACGGGCGCGGTGCGATCACGGGCCCCGGTGTTCCGCCGCACTGTGAGGTATGGCACGATGCTGGCCACCTCCCCCACCGGCACAGCCCTCACAGGAGACACTCCTAGTGCAGCACCCCGCCGTCCCGGAACTGGCACACAACACCACCCGTCCCATCCACTGGCTGGCCACAGCGGCCGCGCTCGCCGCCGTCATCGCGGGCTCGTCCTTCCTGCAGCCCGACCCCGCGAACGCAGCCCAGCCGGGCTCCAGACCCTCCGGCAAGACCGCGGCCGCGGCCCCCGCGCCGGCTCCGGACGCGGCCGGCGTCACGTACCCCATCACCTGCGGCAGCGTGAAACCCGTGGTCAAGAAGAAGGCCTCCGGGGACCTCGACGGGGACGGCGCGCCCGAGACCGTCGCCGTGGTGCACTGCGCCGCCGGATCCGGCACACCGCCCGACGGCGTGTACGTCGTCACGCGTGCCACGGGAGGCAAGCCCCGGGTCGTCGCCACCCTGGTCGACCCCAAGGACCGCCAGAACGTCAGCGACTTCGCCGTACGTGCCGGCGTGATCACCGCCACACTCCACGGCTACTCGTCACCGGACGTGCCCAGCTGCTGCCCCGACCTCAAGGACGAGGCCAAGTGGCAATGGAAGGACGGCACGTTCGCGCGGTCCACGCCGGCCGGGGCACACAGCGTGTGACCCAAGAGGCATGAACAAGGGCCTGTATCCGCCGTTCGAACGGCGGATACAGGCCCTTGTTCATGGTGCGCACGGCCGGGTTCTCACGATGTGCACGGCCGGATCGGCGGCCTCATGCCGCGTCGGGGCCGTAGACCTCCACGCTGTCCGAAACGCGGCGCACATGGATGCAGTCGCCGGGGCACTCCTTGGCCGAGTCCGCCACGTCACGCAGAAGCGTCGGCGGAACGGGCGTTGTGGCGCCGGGGGCCTGGAGGAGCTCGTCGTCCCCGCTCTTCACATAGGCCAGGCCGTCGATGTCCAGCTCGAAGACCTCGGGCGCGTACTGCGCGCAGATGCCGTCGCCGGTACAGAGGTCCTGGTCGATCCAGACCTCCAGGAGTTCGCGGCCCTCAGGGCCGGTCCCAGCCTCGTTCTGCACGGTCATCTCTCCTGCCGATCGCTGCGTCGAGCGAGCCGACTCGGGGGCAAGTCGGGCCAACCCTGACGGGTGTTGAACGCTTCGACGATACAACCGCCCGCTTTCCGATGTTGTTGGGTGGGTATCCACCTGATGTGAGGGAGAGCGCAAGGGTGAAGATCGGACACACCTCGACCGTCTTTGTGATCTAGGGGTTTCAATCGACACCCACCCAGGTAGGGTCTGGAAGCGTCCAGCTCCCCTTGGAGGAGGTGAGGACCGTGGCAGCCCACGACGACGACATCAACCGCGGCATCCGGCCGGGGCGAGGGTCTGAAGACCCCGCCGGTCAGGTTGCCTATCTCGAGCAGGAAATCGCCGTCCTGCGACGCAAGCTCGCCGACTCTCCGCGGCATACGAGAATTCTCGAAGAGCGGATCGTCGAGCTGCAGACAAATCTGGCCGGCGTATCCGCACAGAACGAGCGGCTCGCCAACACGCTCCGTGAGGCCCGCGACCAGATCGTGGCCCTCAAGGAGGAAGTCGACCGGCTCGCGCAGCCGCCGGCCGGCTTCGGAGTCTTCCTCGTGGCGAACGAGGACGGCACGGCCGACATCTTCACCGGGGGCCGCAAGCTCCGGGTGAACGTCAGCCCCAGCGTGGAGCTCGAAGAGCTCAGGCGCGGCCAGGAAGTAATGCTCAATGAAGCGCTCAACGTGGTCGAGGCCATGGAGTACGAGAGCGTGGGCGACATCGTCACCCTCAAGGAGATCCTCGAGGACGGCGAGCGCGCCCTGGTGGTCGGGCACACCGACGAGGAGCGGGTGGTGCGGCTCGCCGAACCACTCCTCGACGTCACCATCCGTCCCGGCGACGCACTGCTGCTCGAACCCCGCTCCGGCTACGTCTACGAAGTGGTTCCCAAGAGCGAGGTCGAAGAGCTCGTCCTGGAAGAGGTCCCGGACATCGGCTACGAGCAGATCGGCGGTCTGGGCAACCAGATCGAGCTGATCCGCGACGCGGTCGAACTGCCCTACCTCTACCCGGACCTCTTCAGGGAGCACGAACTGCGGCCGCCCAAGGGCGTCCTGCTGTACGGGCCTCCCGGCTGCGGCAAGACGCTCATCGCCAAGGCCGTCGCCAACTCCCTTGCCAAGAAGGTCGCCGAGGTGACCGGGGCGGCCCAGGGGAAGAGCTTCTTCCTGAACATCAAGGGCCCCGAGCTCCTGAACAAGTACGTCGGCGAGACCGAGCGTCACATCCGCCTGGTCTTCCAGCGTGCGAGGGAGAAGGCGAGCGAGGGAACCCCCGTCATCGTCTTCTTCGACGAGATGGAATCCCTCTTCCGCACCCGCGGATCCGGAGTCAGCTCGGACGTGGAGAACACCATCGTCCCCCAGCTGCTCGCCGAGATCGACGGCGTGGAAGGCCTGGAGAACGTCATCGTCATCGGTGCCTCCAACCGTGAGGACATGATCGACCCGGCGATCCTGCGGCCGGGACGACTCGACGTCAAGATCAAGATCGAGCGTCCCGACGCGCAGGCGGCAAAGGACATCTTCGCCAAGTACCTCACCGAGCGGCTCCCGCTGCACGCGGACGACCTCGCCGAACACAGCGCCGACCGGCGCACCACCGTGGACGGCATGATCCAGTCCGTCGTGGAGCAGATGTACGCAGAGTCCGAGGAGAACCGCTTCCTCGAGGTGACGTACGCCAACGGAGACAAGGAAGTCCTGTACTTCAAGGACTTCAACTCCGGCGCCATGATCGAGAACATCGTCGGACGCGCCAAGAAGATGGCCATCAAGGCCTTCCTCGACGCCGACCAGAAGGGCATCAGGGTCGCCCACCTCCTGCAGGCTTGCATCGACGAGTTCAAGGAGAACGAGGACCTGCCCAACACCACCAACCCGGACGACTGGGCTCGCATCTCCGGCAAGAAGGGCGAACGGATCGTTTACATCCGTACGCTCGTCACCGGAAAGCAGGGCGCGGACACCGGACGCTCCATCGACACGGTGGCCAACACCGGTCAGTACCTGTAGAAGACAGGACGGCTGCGGGTGTCCTTCACGGGTACCCGCAGCTGTCTGTTTTTCAATGAAGGCAATGATCTCCCCACCAGCGCAAAGGCGCTCTAGGCTCTTCGGTACCGCCGAGTCGCGCAGTGCGGGGACGGGCACCGCACACGCACCGGAGAACCAGCGGTACTTGAGCGCCGCACCCGAACGGGAGCGCCGCCGGGCAAGGAGGGCCGCATGACCGTACGGCGAGTAATGGGCATCGAGACGGAGTACGGCATCTCCGTCCCCGGCCACCCGAACGCCAATGCCATGCTCACCTCGTCCCAGATCGTCAACGCCTACGCCGCGGCGATGCACCGGGCGCGACGCGCCCGCTGGGACTTCGAGGAGGAGAATCCCCTGCGGGACGCACGGGGCTTCGACCTCGCACGTGAGACCGCCGATGCCAGTCAGCTCACGGACGAGGACATCGGTCTCGCCAATGTGATCCTCACCAATGGGGCGCGTCTCTACGTGGACCACGCGCACCCCGAGTACAGCTCACCCGAGGTCACCAATCCCTGGGACGCCGTCCTGTGGGACAAGGCCGGCGAACGCATCATGGCGGAGGCGGCCGAGCGGGCCGCGCAACTGCCGGGCGCCCAGCCGATCCACCTCTACAAGAACAACACCGACAACAAGGGCGCGTCGTACGGCACGCACGAGAACTATCTGATGAAAAGGGAAACCCCCTTCTCGGACATCGTGCGCCACCTGACGCCGTTCTTCGTCTCCCGGCAGGTCGTCACGGGCGCGGGCCGGGTCGGCATCGGCCAGGACGGCCACGAGCACGGCTTCCAGCTCAGCCAGCGCTCCGACTATTTCGAGGTCGAGGTGGGCCTGGAGACCACCCTCAAGCGGCCCATCATCAACACCCGGGACGAGCCGCACTCCGACGCGGAGAAGTACCGCCGCCTGCACGTCATCATCGGCGACGCGAACCTCTCCGAGATCTCGACCTATCTCAAGCTCGGCACCACGTCCCTGGTCCTCGCCATGATCGAGGACGGCTTCATCGCGGTGGATCTGGCCGTCGACCAGCCCGTGCGCACCCTGCACCAGGTCTCCCACGACCCGACGCTGCAACGCCTCATCACGCTCCGCAGCGGCCGCACCCTGACCGCCGTACAGCTCCAGATGGAGTACTTCGAGCTGGCCCGCAAATACGTCGAGGAGCGGTACGGCTCCGACGCCGACGAGCAGACCAAGGACATTCTCAGCCGCTGGGAGGACGTCCTGGGCCGCCTGGAGAGCGACCCGATGAGCCTCTCCGGAGAGCTCGACTGGGTGGCGAAGCGGGAACTCATGGAGGGCTACCGCCGCCGTGACAGCCTCGACTGGGACGCGGCCCGGCTGCACCTGGTCGACCTGCAGTACGCGGACGTACGGCCCGACAAGGGGCTGTACAACCGTCTGGTGGCCCGCGGCAAGATGAAGCGGCTCCTGGAGGAACCTCAGGTCGAGCGCGCCCAGACGAAGCCTCCTGAGGACACCCGCGCCTACTTCCGCGGCCGCTGCCTGGAGCAGTACGCGGACGACGTGGCCGCGGCCTCATGGGATTCGGTCATCTTCGACCTGCCGGGGCGCGACTCCCTCCAGCGCGTGCCCACACTGGAGCCCCTGCGCGGCACACGGAATCACGTAAAGGAGCTCCTGGACCGCTGCCGCACGGCAGAGGATCTGGTCCGGGTCCTCTCCGGAGGCTGAAAGGCCCGGCGCGTGGGAATCATCGAGGTGACCCCCGGACGTTGCAGTAACTGGGGGGCCGATGTCGGACCTGGCTTATAGGGTCTGATCAAGTGCATCGAACCGAACGAGCGGGGTGAGGTAGATGGCGACCAAGGACACCGGCGGCGGACAGCAGAAGGCAACGCGTTCCACCGAGGAGACCGAGGAGCAGAGTGCGGAAGCACAGGGCTCCGAGGACCTCAAGGAACGCCAGGAGAAGCTGAGCGACGACGTGGACTCCGTCCTGGACGAGATCGACGATGTCCTCGAGGAGAATGCGGAGGACTTCGTGCGGTCCTTCGTGCAAAAGGGCGGGCAATAGCGACCATGTCGGTCGGGGGGCGTGCGGTACCGGCAATGCACGACGGATTGCCGGGCCGCGCAGCACCGGCGTCGACGCGGGTCGACGCGGTCTCTTTGAACGCCCCCGCCGCACATGTGGATCACCGCCGATCGGCGGGTAGGGTCCCTGACGTACTGTGCTTCAACTGCAATTCGGCCATCGGCAAGTTGGGGGACCATCCCGACTCCGTCCGCCGTGCGGCCGCATACCTGGAAGGAAACGCGTGGAAGCCAACACTCGTAGCACCGGGCGTCTACCGGCTGCCTTCCTGACGCCCGGGTCCTCGTCCTTCATGGACTTCCTGTCCGAGCACCAGCCCGAGATCCTGCCCGGCAACCGGCAGTTGCCGCCCACGCAGGGCGTGATCGAGGCGCCGCACGGCACGACGATCGTGGCGGTGACGTTCCCCGGCGGCGTGGTGCTCGCCGGTGACCGGCGGGCGACCATGGGCAATGTCATCGCGCAGCGCGACATCGAGAAGGTCTTCCCGGCCGACGAGTACTCCGCGGTGGGCATCGCGGGCACCGCCGGTCTCGCCGTGGAGATGGTCAAGCTCTTCCAGTTGGAGCTGGAGCACTTCGAGAAGGTCGAGGGAGCCACGCTCTCCCTGGAGGGCAAGGCGAACCGGCTCTCCACGATGATCCGGTCGAACCTCGGCATGGCCATGCAGGGCCTGGCCGTCGTCCCGCTCTTCGCGGGCTATGACGTCGACCGCGAGAAGGGACGCATCTTCTCGTACGACGTCACGGGCGGCCGTTCGGAGGAGCACGGCTTCGCGGCCACCGGCTCCGGTTCGGTCTTCGCGCGCGGGGCGATGAAGAAGCTCTACCGCAAGGACCTGTCGGAGCAGGAAGCGACGACCCTCGTCGTCCAGGCGTTGTACGACGCCGCCGACGACGACTCGGCGACGGGCGGTCCGGATGTGGCTCGCCGGATCTATCCGATCGTGACCGTGATCTCCGACGAGGGTTTCCGGAAGCTGGCGGACGACGAGTCCTCCGAGATCGCCCGCTCGATCCTTGAGCGGCGCCTGGAGCAGCCCGACGGCCCACGGGCCTCGCTGCTCTGATCGATCCGTATTCGCCACTGACCGAGTCACTGACAGAGAGGGACGGATAGCCGGTGTCTACGCCGTTCTATGTCTCACCCCAGCAGGCCATGGCCGACCGGGCGGAATACGCCCGCAAGGGCATCGCCCGTGGTCGCAGCCTTGTTGTGCTGCAGTTCGCCGATGGCATCGTGTTCGTCGGCGAGAACCCGTCCCGTGCGCTGCACAAGTTCAGCGAGATCTACGACCGGATCGGCTTCGCGGCCGCCGGCAAGTACAACGAGTACGAGAACCTGCGGATCGGCGGCGTGCGCTACGCCGACCTGCGCGGCTACACCTACGACCGGGACGACGTGACGGCCCGCGGGCTGGCGAACGTCTACGCCCAGACGCTGGGCACGATCTTCTCCAGCCAGGCGGAGAAGCCGTACGAGGTCGAGCTCGTCGTCGCCGAGGTGGGTGCCACGGCGGACGCCGATCAGATCTACCGTCTGCCGCATGACGGTTCGATCGTGGATGAGCACGGCTCGGTCGCGGTCGGCGGCAATGCCGAGCAGATCAGCACGTATCTCGATCAGCGTCACCGTGACGGGATGTCGCTGGCGGAGGCGCTGAAGCTGGCCGTGCAGTCGCTCTCGCGCGACAACAACGGCAGCGAGCGGGAGATCCCCGCGGAGCGGCTCGAGGTGGCGGTCCTCGACCGTACGCGGCCGCAGCAGCGCAAGTTCAAGCGGATCGTCGGGCGTCAGCTCTCGCGGCTGCTCGAAGGGGGCGCCTCGGCGCCCACGGACGCCGCGTCCGACAACGAAGACCCGGACACCGGTTCCGAGTCCGGGTCCGGTTCCGCCGAGGAGTAGTCCGGCCCGTTCGTACGCCCCGTGTCCCGGTCCTGTGGCCGGGGCGCGGGGCGTACGCATGTGTGGTGAGCCGGCGGGCTAGCGGGCGGCGGGGGCCGTGGAGCCGCGGACCACCAGTTCGACGGGCAGGGTGTCGGTCCGGGGCGTGTGTCCGTCGAGGACCGCGAGCAGGGACGTCATGCCGCGTTCACCGAATTGTTCGGCCGGCAGCCGCACCGTGGTGAGTTCGGGCTCCACCGCGGTCGCGAGGGTGAGGTCGTCGAAGCCGGTCACGGAGAGGTCCTCGGGCACGCGCAGGCCCAGGCGTCGGGCCGCCTTGCAGGCGCCCGCGGCGAGGATGTCGTCGTCGCAGACGACCGCCGTGGGGCGGGGCCCCGGGGCGCGGAGGGCGGCTTCAGCGGCCGTGCGGGCAGCGTCGACGGCAAGAGGGGCCCGGAGGGTGCGTACGGCCGCGTCGGTGCCCCTCAGCGCCGCGGCGAGGGCCTCGGAGCGCACGTCGAAGGTCCAGGAATCGACGCCCGCGGCGAAGTGCAGGAAGTCGCGGTGGCCGAGGGCAAGGAGATGCTCGGCCACCCGGCGCATGCCGTCGCCGATGTCGAGGTTGACGGTGGCCGCGCCGAAGCTGTCGGCGGGGTCGCTGTCGAGCATGACCAGGGGCAGTTCGTCGCCCTGGATGGTGGCCAGGGCGTCGGACGCGATGGAGGAGGCGAGGATGCCGTCGAGGGCGGCGCGGCTGGAGTCGAAGGGGTCGCGGGCGGGGCCGACACCTTCGGGGGAGGGGTAGAGGACGACCCCGAAGCCGTGCTCGGCGGCGACGCGGGCGGCCCCGGTGTAGACGCGGGCGAAGAACTCGTTGGTGAGGGCGGGCACGACGAGGAGCGCCGTCCTGGTGCGGCCGAGGCGCAGATTGCGGGCCGCGAGGTTGGGGCGGTAGCCCAGTTCGCGGGCGGTGGCCCGGACGCGCTCGGCGGTGCGCTCGGCGACCCGGCCGCGCCACTTGTCGCCGAACACGAGGGAGACGGTGGCCTGGGACACCCCGGCGGCGCGTGCGACGTCGCGGCTCGTGGGGCGTGACCCCGCGGCCTCCTGCTGTGGCCCGGCCACTCCTGGTACCTCCCTGATCGCTCCCGCGGGATGCTCTTCGGATGGACCCGCGGTGAGCGCTCATGGTACGTATGACCCTCGACGTTATACGTAAAACCTCGGCGCGTCGGTGCAGGGGGAAGGGGCGGGAAGCATGGCTGCCGGATACGCGGAGATCCTCCGGACGAGATATGCGGGACGGCTGCTCGCGGGCACGCTGGTGGGCCGCCTGCCGAACGCGACCGCCCCGATCGCCATCGTGCTGTTCATCCGCGCCGAGGGCGGGACGTACAGCCTGGCCGGCGCTCTCGCCGCGGTGTACGGCGTGGCCAACGCGGTGGGGCAGCCGCTGCTCGGCCGCCTGGTGGACCTCTGCGGACAGCCGCGCATCCAGCTCCCGGCGGCGGTCGTCTCGGCGGTCGCCATGGCCTCCTTCGCCTTCACCGGGCCCGACGCGCTGGTCCTCGCGTATGTGTCGGTGGGCGTGGCGGGTCTCTTCACGCCGCCCCTGGAGGGCGGTCTGCGCGCGCTGTGGCCGAGCGTCCTGGGCAAGGAGGAGCAGGTGCACACGGCGTACGCCATGGACGCCATCGCCCAGGAGGTCATGTTCACCGTCGGACCGCTGCTCGTCACGGGCTGCGTCGCGCTCTGGTCGGAGCAGGCCGCGCTGCTCGTCGTGAACGCCGTCGGCGTGCTCGGCGCCCTCTCCGTAGTGGTGTCGCAGCCCTCGCGCGCGTGGCGCTCGGCGCCCCGCGAGGCGCACTGGCTCGGCGCGCTGCGCTCACCCGGCCTCATCGCGCTGCTCGGCGCGTTCCTGTTCATCGGCATGGCGCTCGGCTCCATCACCGTCGCCGGTGTGTCGTACGCCGACGAGCACGGCGGCGACGCGGTGTACGGCTGGATGATGGCGGCGCTCGGACTCGGCGCGCTCGTCGGCGGATCCGTGTACGGGGCGCGGCAGTGGGCCGGGGTCCCGGAGAAGCGCCTGACGGGCCTGGTGGCCCTGCTTGCGCTCTGCTACTGGCCGTTGACGCTGACGCCGGGCGCGGTCGCCATGACGGCGCTCGCGGCCGTCGCCGGGGTCTTCCTCGCGCCGGCGATCGCGTGCGCGTTCATCATCGTCGACCGGCACGCCCCGCGCGGCACCGTCACCGAGGCGTTCTCCTGGCTCGTGACCACGTTCACGGTCGGTGCTTCGCTCGGCACGGCCGCGGCGGGCCCCGTCGTCGAGTGGGGCGGGACCCGGTGGGGTTTCGCCGTGCCGGGGCTCGCCGGTGTCGCCGCTCTGCTTGTCCTGCTGGCCACGGCGCGGGTGCTCGCGCTCCCCGCTGATTCGGCGGTCGTTGCGGGTTCATCGGAAAATGATCGAAACGGTGCCGTCGAACCCGGTTTCAGCGCAGGGCATCAGGCGTAATGTTCAGTCATGGACCGCCGCATTTTCGGGCTGGAGAATGAGTACGGCGTCACGTGCACGTTTAGGGGACAGCGCCGTCTGTCGCCTGACGAGGTGGCGCGCTACCTCTTCCGCCGTGTTGTCTCATGGGGCCGCAGCAGCAACGTCTTTCTGCGGAACGGCGCCCGCCTCTATCTTGACGTCGGGTCACATCCGGAATACGCAACACCGGAATGTGACAACGTGACCGAGCTGGTCACGCACGACAAGGCGGGCGAGCGCATTCTGGAAGGCCTGCTCGTCGACGCCGAACGCCGCCTGCACGAGGAGGGAATCGCGGGCGACGTCTATCTCTTCAAGAACAACACCGACTCGGCGGGAAACTCCTACGGCTGCCACGAGAACTATCTGGTGGCCCGGCACGGGGAGTTCTCGCGGCTCGCGGACATCCTCATTCCCTTCCTCGTCACGCGACAGCTGCTGTGCGGCGCGGGCAAGGTGCTGCAGACTCCACGCGGCGCCGTGTACTGCGTCAGTCAGCGTGCCGAGCACATCTGGGAAGGGGTCTCCTCCGCGACCACCCGCTCCCGGCCGATCATCAACACCCGCGACGAACCGCACGCGGACGCCGAGCGCTACCGCCGGCTGCACGTCATCGTCGGCGACTCGAACATGTCCGAGACGACCATGCTCCTGAAGGTCGGAGCCACCGACCTCGTCCTGCGCATGATCGAAGCGGGCACGGTGATGCGCGACCTGACCCTGGAGAACCCGATCAGGGCCATCCGCGAGGTCAGTCACGACATCACGGGCCGCCGCAAGGTGCGCCTGGCCAGCGGCCGCGAGGCGTCCGCCCTCGAAGTGCAGCGCGAGTACTACGAAAAGGCCGTGGACTTCGTGGACCGCCGCGGCATCCGCACGGGCACGGTCGAGCAGGTCCTGGAACTGTGGGGCCGCACGCTCGACGCGATCGAGGCCGAGGACCTCGACCGTATCGGCACCGAGATCGACTGGGTCATGAAGTACAAGCTCATCGAGCGGTACCGAGCGAAGAACAACATGACCATGTCGCATCCGCGGGTCGCGCAGATAGACCTCGCGTATCACGACATCCACCGACGTCGCGGGCTGTACTACCTCCTGGAGAAGAAGGGCCAAGCCGCCCGCATCTGCAACGACTTGAAGATCTTCGAAGGCAAGTCGGTGCCTCCGCAGACCACCCGCGCACGGCTGCGCGGCGACTTCATCCGCCGGGCCCAGGAGCAGCGCCGTGACTTCACGGTCGACTGGGTGCACCTCAAGCTCAACGACCAGGCACAGCGCACCGTGTTGTGCAAGGACCCCTTCCGGTCGGTCGACGACCGGGTGGAGAAACTGATCGCCGGTATGTAACCCCTGATACAGGAGATGCGTTGCGGGAACGCAACGCGGGGCGCCGTACGTTCCTCGTACGGCGCCCTTCTCCATGCGTAGAGTTGCGCGCACGCCAACCGACAAGATCGATCGATACGAGGCCCCCACCGTGCGCCGACGCTCACTTCTCCTTGCTGTTCCGGCCGGACTGCTCACGCTGGCCGGCTGTGGCGACGACAAAAAGGCCGACAAGGCCAAGCCCAGTGACAGCCCAGCCCCCTCCAACTCGTCCTCGGCCGCGCCGACGGCGAAGATCGTGGACGGGCCGCTGCCCGAGATCACGAAGGGGACGAAGTTCGGGCAGAAGCCGACCGTCGCCAAGGGGCCCGGCAAGCCGTCCTCCGACCTCGCGGTCAAGACCCTGATCGAGGGCAAGGGCGACGAGGTCAAGAAGGGCGACTACCTCCAGGCCAACTACCTCGGCCAGATCTGGGCCACGGCCAAGGTCTTCGACAACTCGTACGACCGTGGCAACCCCACGGTCTTCCCGATCGGCGTCGGTCAGGTCATCCCCGGCTGGGACCAGGCCCTGGTCGGCAAGAAGCTCGACAGCCGCGTGCAGCTCGCGATCCCGCCCAAGATGGGTTACGGCACCGAGGGCAACAAGCAGGCGGGCATCAAGGGCGACGACACGCTGGTCTTCGTCGTGGACCTCGTGGGCACCTTCAGCAACAAGAGCTCGGCCAAGGGCAAGGAGGTCGCGCAGTCCAACATCGACCTCCCCAAGGTCGGCACGAACACGGACGGCAAGGCGCCCTCCATCGACGTCCCGAAGAAGGACGCCCCCAAGAAGCTCGTCGCGAGCTATGTCCTGGAGGGCGACGGCGAGGAGGTCAAGGAGACCGACAGCCTCCTGTGCCAGTACAAGGGCGTGCTGTGGGCCGACGGCAAGGAGTTCGACTCCTCGTACAAGAGCGGCCAGCTCGCCTCGTTCCAGCTGGCCCAGGTCGTCAAGGGCTGGGCGCAGGGCCTGACCGGCAAGAAGGTCGGCAGCCGCGTCCTGATCGTCATCCCGCCGAAGCTGGGATACGGCGACCAGCCGCCGCAGGGCAGCTCCATCAAGAAGGACTCCACGCTGGTCTTCAGCGTGGACATCCTCGCGAAGATGTAAGACTGTCCCGGCCGGTCATCCGTATCAAGCAGGAGCATTAGACGTGAGCATCGAGAAGCCCGAGATCGACTTCCCCGACGGTCCGGTCCCCACCGACCTCGAGATCGTGGACATCTGGGAGGGCGACGGCCCGGAGGCCAAGGCCGGCGACACCGTCCAGGTCCACTACGTGGGAGTTTCCTTCTCCAGCGGTGAAGAGTTCGACGCCTCCTGGAACCGCGGCAACCCGCTCGCGTTCCAGCTGGGCGCCGGTCAGGTCATCGCCGGCTGGGACCAGGGTGTCCAGGGCATGAAGGTCGGCGGCCGCCGCAAGCTGACCATCCCCTCCCACCTCGCGTACGGCGAGCGCGGCGCCGGTGGCGGCCGCATCGCGCCCGGCGAGACGCTGATCTTCGTCTGCGACCTCGTCGCCGTCTGAGAGACGACCGGGGCCAGGGTCTGACCAGACCTGTCCGCCGAGGGTCCATGCCTGTTCCGGCATGGGCCCTCGGCTTTTGCGACGACACCCCGGGGCGGTACGGTCGGCGGTCGGAAGACATGATGAGAAAGGGCGTCGATGGCCATTGCCAAGGCCGAGCGGCTGATGAACCTGGCGCTGTGTCTGCTCGGGACGCGGCGGCCGCTCAGCAAGCGCGAGCTGCGCGAGTCCATCGAGGCCTATCTGGAGGCGGGGTCCGACGACTCCTTCAACCGGATGTTCGAGCGCGACAAGGACGATCTGCGCGAACTCGGCCTGGTCATCGAGACGGTGGAGAATCTCGACGGCGAGGTGGGCTATCTCGCGCGCCGCGACAGCAACCGCCTGCCGCCCATCACCATCGACGCCGAGGAAGCCGCCGCGCTCGGCCTGGCGGCCAAGGTCTGGCAGCAGGCCCGGCTCGCCGGAGCCGCCAGCGGCGCCCTGCAGAAGCTGCGCGCCGCGGGGCTGCCGGAGGACGTCGACCCGTACGAGGCACACAGCGCCCTCGAACCGCGCATCCCCGTGCACGAGGCGTCCTTCGAGCCGCTGATGCTGGCCTGCCGCGACCGCCGCCCCGTCGTCTTCGACTACCGCAAGGCCACCGCGGCCCGCCCCGGGCAGCGGCACGTCGAGCCGTGGGCGCTCGAGTGCTGGCGCGGCCACTGGTACCTCGCCGGCTGGGACCGCGACCGCGGCGCCGAGCGGGTCTTCAGGCTCTCCCGCATCACCGGGAAGGTCCGCGCCCGCGCCGGGAAGTACACCGCGCCCGTTCCCGACGTGGTCACGGTGCGTGAGACCGTCGCGAGCTGGGCGGGGGAGAGCGCCGACCGCTCCGCCCTGATCAGACTGCGTTCGGGCGCGGGCTACCCGCTGCGCGCCAAGGCCGCCCGCATACGCGCGGCGGGCGAGGGGTGGGACGAGTTGGAGATTCCGTACGGGCACGGGCTCGACGCCTGGCTGGTGGAGTTCGGGCCCGACGTGGTGGTCATCGAGCCCGCCGAGCTGCGGGCCGACGTCGTGGACCGGCTGCGCGCCGTGGCCAAGGGCTGAAGGGGGAGAGAACCATGGCCACGAACGCCATCGACCAGACCCGGCGGATGCTCTCCCTGGTGACCTATCTGCGCGAGCGCCCCGGCGCCCACGTCAGTGACGTGGCCCGCGCCTTCGGGATCACCGAGGACGAGCTGATCTCGGACCTGGACGTGCTGCCGCTGTGCGGGACCAGCTTCCGCGGCGGCGACCTGCTCGACATCGACACCGACGGCGACCGCATCTGGTGGCACAACCCCGACGACGTGGCGGCCCCGCTGCGCCTCGCCGCGGACGAGGCCACCGCGCTCCTGGTCGCCGCCCGCGCTGTCTCCACCCTTCCGGGGCTGCGCGAGAGCGACCGGCAGGCACTGGTGCGCGCCACCGCGAAGCTGGAGGCCGCGGCCGGCGAGAACGCGGGCGCCAGCGCGCGGCTCTCGGTGACCTTCGAGTCCGAGGGCGGCGTCTTCGCCGACGTCGACCGCGCCATCTCCGAGCGGCGCCGGCTCTGGCTGCGCTACTACTCGCCCGCGCGCGACGAGCTCACCGAGCGCGAGGTGGACCCGGTCCGGCTCTTCGCCGTCGGGCACACGTACATGGAGGCGTGGTGCTACCACTCCGAGGCGCGCCGCACCTTCCGCCTTGACCGGGTGGCCGAGATCAAGATCCTGGACGAGCCGTCGTCGCCGCCCGAGGTCGAGCTGCGTGACCTCTCCGAAGGGCTCGTGCAGCCCGCCGCCGAGGACCCCGAGGTCGTCGTCGAGGTCGGACCCGGCGGCCGCTGGGTCGCCGAGTACTACCCCCACGACAGCGCCGAGGAGCTCCCCGACGGCGGCCTGCGGATCACCCTGCGCACCCCGGACCCCACCTCGCTGCGCAGGCTCGCGCTGCGCCTCGGCGGAGACGGCCACATCCTCTCCCCGGCCGATCTCGCGGACAGCGCCCGGCAGGCGGCGCGCGAGGCGCTCGCGGCCTACGACGAGCACGACAAGCACCCCGGTGACGAGCAGCACGACCAGCACGCCGGCACGTCGTACGACAGGCAGGAGCAAGGGCGTTGAACACCAGCATCATGTCCGAGATTCCCGGAATGTCGAGAATCGCCCCTGTGCTCTTCAAGGCCGCCTGCCCCGACTGCCGCGCCCGCTTCGAACTCTCCGCGGGCGCCCTGCGGTTGGCCATCGGCGCATCGGCCCGCACCACCTTCTACTCGTTCACCTGCCCCGAGTGCGGCACCGCGGTCCGCAAGCCCGCGGGCGAGCGCATCGTCGAACTGCTCACCGGCGGCGGGGTGCGGACGCTGCGTCTGCACTCGACCGTCTAGGCTCGGCGCATGTTCTGGGCGATGGTGGCGATTGCCGCGGGGTTCTGCGGCCTCGCCGTGCTGGGCGTACTGGCGATCCGGGTCTTCGTCGAGGCGCAGCGCCTCAGCCGGCAGGTGACGCAGACCACACAGCGGATCAACCGTGCGGCGGAGGACCTCGAGGCGGCAGCGACCGGCGTGGCCCGTGCGGGCCGGGACGTCCGCTAGGTCCCGTGGAACCCGGTGATGCCGCCGGGGCGCACATCGATGCCGCGGCCTGTCAACTTCCCTTGTCCGGCAGGTACGCTGCTGCAGTGGCCCGGAGTGCGAGGCGCGGGCCGCAACTGGGAGTACGCACAGGGATTGCCCTGCGTTCACCCCTGAGCGTTACGATCGCTGCCAGCACGGTGGTCGGACAGCCAAGTCCGGCCTGTCCGGCAGCCCCGCCCCTGCCGCCTCGGTGAGAAGGTAAAGACCTATGTTCGGAAAGATCGGCGCCCCCGAGATCATTCTCATTCTCGTCGTCATCGTTCTGCTGTTCGGCGCGAAGAAGCTTCCCGACATGGCCCGGTCGCTCGGCAAGTCCGCGCGCATCCTCAAGAGCGAGGCCAAGGCGATGAAGTCGGACGGCAAGAAGGACGAAGCCGCCCCGGCCGACCCGCCCGGCGACCCTTCCGCCGCCCAGCCCCGCACCATCCAGGCCGCGCCCGGCGACGTGACCAGCTCGCGACCGGTCACCGAGCCCACCGACAGCACGACGAAGCGCTGATCCAAGGCCGGCGACGGCCGGCCTGCCGCACGAGATGAGGACGTGGGTTGCTCAAGTCTGCCCGCAAGAAGGAACAGGATCCCGAGGGGCGGATGCCGCTTGCGG
>NZ_JBNNJZ010000066.1:0-28526 GCF_050270335.1 Streptomyces sp. NPDC059900 | reverse complement strand
TCTCGTCGAGCGGCCCGTAGCGCGCACCGGTCGTACCGGCCCGGCAGGCGTGTTCCCACTCGGCCTCGGTCGGCAGCCGGTAGCCGTCGGCGGCCGTGTCCCAGGCGGCACCCTCGCCGCCCTCGGCGCCTTCGGCCCCGAGCCGGTAGGCGGGCGAAAGGCCCTCCCGCAGGGACAGGGCGTTGCAGAACCGGACCGCGTCCAGCCAGGAGACGCCCTCCACGGGCAGCCGCTCGCCGGTCGCGCTGCTCGGCCGCTCGCCCGTGACCCGCGTGTACTGCTCCTGCGTCACGGGGAAGGGCGCCAGCTCGTGGGCCGCGACGTCGACCGTCCAGCTGTGCTGCGTACGCCGGTCCGTCAGCGTCACCTTCCCCGCCGGGACGCCGATCATCTCGTGCTCCGTACTCAGCTCGTGCTCCGTACTCAGGTGGACAGCAGGCGGGCCGCACGCATCTGCAGGTAACGCGTCTCGGGGATGCTCAGCGTACGCTTGGCCGCCAACTGGTACGCGGTGCGGGCCGCTTCGGTGTCGCCCGCCCGCTCCAGGAGATGGGCGCGCACCGCGTCGAGCCGGTGATGGCCCGCCAACCGGTCCTCCAGTGCCGCGACTTCGGTGAGTCCGGCGCGCGGCCCGTGCACCATGGCGAAGGCCACGGCCCGGCTCAGCTCGGCCATGGGCTCGGGAGTGCGGCGCACAAGGATGTCGTAGAGGGCGAGGATCTGCGGCCAGTCGGTGTCCTCGGCGCGCGGTGCCTCGTCGTGCAGCGCGGCGATCGCGGCCTGCAACTGGTAGGCGCCCGCGGGACCTTGGGACAGGGCCTCCTCGACCAGGGCGGAGCCCTCCTCGATCGCGCTCCGGTCCCACCGCGAGCGGTCCTGCTCGTCCAGCGGGATCAGCTCCCCGTGCGGGCCGGTACGGGCGGCGCTGCGGGCCTCGGTGAGCAGCATCAGGGCGAGCAGCCCGGTCACCGTGCCGTCCCCGGGCAGCAGCCTGCGCACGGACCGGGTGAGGCGGATCGCCTCGCGCGCCAGATCCGCGCGGTGCAGGGCGTCGCCCGAGGTCGCCGTATAGCCCTCGTTGAAGATGAGGTAGAGCACCTGGAGCACCACCGCGAGCCGCTGATCACGGTCCTTGCGGTGCGGCTGCTCGAAGGGCACTCCCTTGACCTTCGCCTTCGCCCGGCTGATCCGCTGTGCCATCGTCGCCTCGGGCACGAGGTGGGCGCGGGCGATCTCGGCCGTGGTCAGGCCGCCGACCGCGCGCAACGTCAGCGCGACCTGCGCGGCCGGGCTCAGTACGGGATGGGAGCACAGGAAGAGCAGGGTCAGGGTGTCGTCCTCGGAGGGCGCACGGCTCTCGCCCGGCGGCGGCGCGGTGAAGGCGTCCCGCGGCGACAGCTGCGCGGCCTCTTCCTCGCGCCTGCGCCGGGCCTCGTCGCTGCGCAGCTGATCCATGAGCCGCCGCGAGGCCACCCTGATCAGCCAGCCCCGCGGATTGTCGGGCACGCCCTGCCCGGGCCACTGCCGGGCGGCGGCGAGCAGCGCTTCCTGTACGGCGTCCTCGGCCTCGCCGAAGTGTCCGTACCGGCGCACGAGCGCGCCGAGGACCTGCGGCGCGTGCAGGCGCAGCAGGTCCTCGGTCGCGGATGTGCCGTTCAGGACGCGGCTTCGGGGCCGCCCATGATGGGGCGGATCACCACGGGGTAGAGGGGCGCACCCTCGGGGCACGGGCACTGCTGGATGCGGTTGGCGATCTCGGTGACACGGTCCAGGCTCTCGCATTCGAGGACCCAGTAACCGGCGAGTACTTCCTTCGTCTCGCCGTAGGGACCGTCCGTGATGACCGGGCGGCCTTCCTTGTCGACGTCGACCAGGCGGGTCTGCGCGGGCTCGGACAGGCCCTGTCCGTCGACCAGTTCCCCGGACTCGGCCAGGTCGTTGTTGAGCGCACCCATGAACTCGAACATCGCCTGCAGGTCCTTCTCGCCCCACGCCGGACCGTGCGCGTTGGCCTTGCCGCTCTGCGCCTCGTAGTCCGCCTGCGTGCCCTGGACCATCACCAGGTACTTCATGACGTTTCTCCTCGACTTGTGCGGTGGTCGCCCCTTGTGGGCAACTCTCACAGGGGACGTCGGGGCCGGCCACCTGTTCTCGACATTGCGCCGGAAGATTTTTCCGGCGAATTTCGGCAGGGTCTGTGCGGGCCGCCGCGCACCCCTCCCAGCAGGACGTTTCGGTCGTCGCCGAATCGACGCGGGGCTACGGTCCGGGCATGACCCACACAGATCGAGCCGACCGGTTCCGCGCCCTGCACCGCACCGGCGAACCCCTCCTGCTGCCCAACGCCTGGGACCACGCGTCCGCCGCCGCGCTCGCCGGTGCGGGCTTCCCGGCGATCGGCACCACCAGCCTCGGTGTGGCGGCGGCCGCGGGGAAGGCGGACGCCACGGGCGCCGCGCGGGAGGAGACCCTGCATCTGGCCCGCGGCCTGGCCCGGCTGCCCGCGCTGATCACCGTGGACATCGAGGGCGGCTTCGGCGGGCGGCCCGACGAGGTCGCGGAGCTCGCGGCGGAGCTGGCCGGCGCGGGCGTCGTGGGCGTGAACATCGAGGACGGGCGCCCGGACGGGACGCTGGCCGGCACGGCGTCGCAGTGCGAGCTGATCGCGGCCGTCAAGGAGCGTGCCCCCGACCTGTTCGTCAACGCCCGCACGGACACGTACTGGCTGCGCGCCGGGGGCGCGAAGGAGACCGAGCACCGAGCCGCCGCCTACCAAGAGGCGGGCGCCGACGGCCTGTTCGTGCCCGCTCTCCAGGACGAGAAGGCCATCGCGGCCCTCGTCGACGGGGTGCTCGACGTCCCGCTGAACATCCTCTTCGCACCCGGCGCCCTGACCTACCGGCGCCTCGCGGAGCTCGGAGTGCGCCGGGTGAGCAGCGGCTCGCTGCTTTTCCGCGCCGCGCTGCACGCCGCCGTCGGAACGGCACGCTCGATCGGCCGGGACGGCGCCGTGCCGGACGACCTGCCGTCGTACGCGGAAGCCGGGGCGCTCTCCGCGGTGTACGAAGAGGCGTAGGTACCGGGCGCTAATCACGCGTGCTGCCCGCACCCGCCCCGGCACCCGCGTCCGGACCCGCGCCCGGCCGTTCGCCGCCGTGCCGCTTCTGGTCCCCGTGGCCCGGCCACCACGCCGCGTGCCCGATGAGGGCCGTCAGGGCGGGCGTGAAGATCATCGCCATGACGAAGGCGGCGATGAGGATGCCGAAGGAGAGGGAGAAGCCCATCTGGGAGAGCGTCGAGTTGCCCGCGAGCATGAGGGTGGCGAAGGTGCCCGCGAGGATCACGCCCGCCGAGCCGATCGTCGGGCCCGAGTGGCGCACCGCCGTGCCCGCGGCGTCGTGCGGGGTGCGGCCCTCGCGGGCCTCCTCGCGCAGGCGCGACACCATCAGGATGTTGTAGTC
Source organism: Streptomyces sp. NPDC059900 (assembly GCF_050270335.1). Classification (NCBI taxonomy): domain Bacteria; kingdom Bacillati; phylum Actinomycetota; class Actinomycetes; order Kitasatosporales; family Streptomycetaceae; genus Streptomyces; species Streptomyces sp. NPDC059900. The sequence continues at coordinate 25,065 of NZ_JBNNJZ010000066.1, read as the reverse complement.
CGTGCCCAGGGCGACGACGAACAGATACATGATCACGGGCAGCATGAACATCAGGCCGGGCTGGCTGCCGATCTGCTGGAAGAGCAGCGAGGTCGCGCCCAAGGTCGCGCCGAAGCCGAGGGCGACGGACAGCATCAGGTACCAGGGAGCCACGAAGCTGCGCAGCAACAGGCCGAGGATGACCATGATGGCGAGCGCGGCGACCGGGAAGACCACCGAGTAGTCGCGGTCCACGGCCTTGTTGATGTCGACGTACACCGCCGTCGTGCCGCCGACCAGAGCCTCGGTGCCGGGCGGCGCGTCCTGGTGCGCGGTCGGGCGCAGCCGGTCCTTGACGGTCTCCAGGGCCCGGTCGGAGGCCGGCGGGTCCGCGAGGATCACGGAGAACGCCGCCGTCGTACGGTCCTTGCCCGGCTGGGCGGCGGAGACCTTGCCCACGCCCTTGACGTCGGCGAGCTGTGCCCGGAAGACGGCCGTGCGCGCTTCGGGCAGCGGGTTGTCGTCCTTCGAGGTGAGGTAGACGGAGGTCGGGTCGGTGGAGCCCGCGGGGAAGCCCTTCTGGAGGTTGTCCAGGGCGACCATCGACTCCTTGTCCTTGGGCAGCGAGGAGCCCGCCAGGTCGAAGTTGGCCCGGTAGCCAAGGGCGCCGAGGGCGAGCGCGCCCATGAAAAGGGCCGACACCAGGGCCCAGACGGCGGGCTTGCGGGCGATGGAGGTGCCGAGCCGTGCGAAGCCGGTGCCCTGCGGCTCCTTCTGCCACGACTTCGAGGGCCAGAACACCTTCGTGCCGAGCAGCGAGACGACGGCGGGGACCAGCGTGAGCCCGGCGAGCAGCGTCACGAAGACGGCGATGGCCAGGGCGGGGCCCATGGAGCGCAGCATGCCGAGCGAGGAGAGCGTCAGGGCGGCGAAGGCGACGATGACGGCGCCGGCCGCCGAGGTGATCGCCTCGCCGACCCGCTCGACGGCGTGCACCATGCCGCCCTTGGGGTCCTCGCCCGCCCGCAGGGCCTCCCGGTAGCGGAAGAGCAAGAAGAGGATGTAGTCCGTGCCGACGCCGAACAGGACGACGGTGAGCAGCTCCTGGATGGAGGAGTCGGCCTTCATGTCGAAGGCCTTGTTCGCGGAGGCGATCAGGCCGGTCGCCATCGGCGAGATGAGGCCGATCAGGACCACGGGAAGCAGCGCGATGATCGGGCTCCGGAAGATCACCAGGAGCAGCACGATGATGATCACGATCGTGCCGACCCCGACGAGCAGTCCGGCGCGCTCCGAGGCGTCGCTCTCGTCGAGCGCCTGGGCGGCGGAGCCGGTGATCCCGGCGGACAGGTCCGTGTTCTTCAGCTCGGGCCCCAGATCGGACCGCAGGTCCTTGACCGCGTCCTGCTGTGCGGTGTCCTCGGGGTCGGTGATCTTCGGCATCGCGACGACGGATGTCTGCACGAGCTTGTTGGGCGAGACCGCGCCCGGTACGACGGCCTGTACCTGGGGGATCTTCTTGGCTTGGAGGTCCTTGGAGATGCGGGCGACGTCCGCGGAGTCGGCCGCCGTCAGCGTTCCGCCGTCGGAGCGCTGGAAGACGATGATCGCGCCGACGTTCTGCTGTTTGGGGAACTCCGTTTCCTGCACGTCCGCCGCGCGGATGGACTCGTAGTGGTCCGGCAGGAAGCTCGCCTCGTCGCTGCTGGAGGTGAGTTTCGGCGCCAGGGAGATCACGGCGCCGGCCGCCACGATCCACGCCAGGATGATCCACCACGGGCGACGGACCACGAATCGACCCAGGCCAGAGAACATCGGCTGCTGCCTCCCTCGCCCCCGAGGCGTTACGGCGCGTTCTGACCAAGGATCTTCCGGACGGGGCGGCCCCGCCACTTGAGCCGTTCGGCGCAAGGGGCGGGGCGCATCCGGGAGGGCTGCGGGTGCCCGGCTGCCGTCAGAAGTTGATCATGTGCCCGGCCAGGCCGTGCACCGCTTCCTTGACCGCCTCGCCGAGCGTCGGGTGCGCGTGGACGTTGCGCGCGACCTCGTGCACGGTCAGGTCCCACTGCTGGGCCAGGGTCAGCTCGGGAAGCAGCTCGGTGACGTCCGGGCCGATCAGATGGGCGCCGATGATCTCGCCGTACCGCGCATCGCTGATGATTTTCACGAAGCCGGTGGTGTCGCCGAGGCCGTGCGCCTTGCCGTTCGCCATGAACGGGAACTTGGCGACCTTGACGTCGAAGCCCTTCTCCTTGGCCTGCGCCTCGGTCCAACCGAAGCTGGCGATCTGCGGCTGGGAGTAGGTGGCGCGCGGGATCATCGGGTAGTCGAGTTCCATCGTCTCGGCGCCGGAGATCGTCTCGGCGGCCACGACACCCATGGACTCGGCGGTGTGCGCGAGCATCAGCTTCGCGGTGACGTCGCCGATGGCGTAGATGTGCGGGACGTTCGTGCGCCCGCGCCCGTCGATGTCGATGGCGCCGCGCTCGGTCAGCGCCACGCCCGTCGCCTCCAGGCCGAAGCCGGTGACGTTCGGGGCGAAGCCGATGGCCTGGAGGACCTTGTCCGCCTCCAGGACCTCCTGCTTGCCGTCCTTGCCGGTCACCGTGACCTTGACCTGCGGGCCCGACTCGTCGATGGACTCGACGCGGGTGGAGGTCTTCACGTCGATGCCGAGCTTGCGGTACTGCTTGGCCAGCTCCGTCGAGACGTCCGCGTCCTCCAGGGGCGCGATGCGGTCCAGGAACTCGACGATCGTGACCTTCACGCCGTAGTTGTGCAGGACGTAGGCGAACTCGATGCCGATGGCGCCCGCGCCCGCGATCACGATGGATTGCGGCACGCTGTCGGCGAGGATCTGCTCCACGTAGGTGACGACGCGCTCGGAGCGCTTCGTGCCGGGCAGCAGCTTCGGCGTGGCGCCCGTGGCGATGATGCAGTTGTCGAACGTGATCGTGTCCGTGCTGCCGTCCGACTTGGCGACCTGGAGGGTGTTCGCGTCGAGGAACGTGCCCCGGCCGTCGAACTCCGTGATCTTGTTCTTCTTCATCAGGAAGTGGACGCCCTTGACGCGGCCGTCCGCGACCGTGCGGCTGCGGTTGAACGCCTCGCCGTAGTCGAAGGACACGTTCCCGTCGACCTTGATGCCGTACGTCTTCTGCTCGTGCGTGAACAGATGGGCCAGCTCGGCGTTGCGCAGCAGCGCCTTGGTCGGGATACAGCCGACGTTGAGGCAGACACCTCCCCAGTACTTCTCCTCGACGACCGCTACCCGCTTGCCCAGCTGGGCGGCACGGATGGCGGCCACATAGCCGCCGGGTCCTGCTCCGAGCACGACGACGTCGAAGCGGTCTTCCATGGGGAGGTCCTCTCTGGTGGTACGTATCGGGTGGAACGTGACTCGCGCACGTCCGATCATGCGCCATCCGGACGCCTCGCGGGCGGGTGGGTGTCCGATGTCATGCCGCCCGTTCCCGGCCGTTTTCCCAACCGCCGCTGTGTGCACGCCTGTTGGTGATCGATGCCGGGTTCACCCCTACGGCTGGATGCTCGGTGGCAAGGGCGACGACGCGGTCGACCGCGGGTTCCTTCGGGTACGGGGGTTTGCTCCGCAAGGCATGGCCATACACAATGGCGTGCATGATCCAGCACCTGACCGCAGCCGTGAGGACCTTCATGGTCCCGTGGCGCCGCGGGTGCGAGCGATCGGGTCGCTAGCTGCCCGGGAATCCGGCTCAAGACGTCCGGAGTTCCCACTCCGTGACGCCACCCGTTCACTCACGACCGAAGGATCACCATGGCTGTGATTACCCCTGCCGTCTCTCCCGCGTCCGCCGCCGCTCCCGCGCTCCGTGAGGCGCGCGTCCCCGCCGACGGGATGTACGAAGGCCGCCGCACCCTGCGCCGCGTCCCCGAGGGCTGGGAAGAGCGCCCCTACGAACTGATCGACGTCGTCCCGCAGGGGCGCATCATCGGCGCCGAGATACGCGGCGTCGACCTCGCGCAGCCGCTCACACCGGCGCTGCGCGAGGAGCTCAACCGCGCCCTCCTGGAATGGAAGGTGCTCTTCTTCCGCGGCGCCGGCATCACCTCCGAGCAGCAGCGCGCGTTCGCCCTCAACTGGGGCGAGCTGGAGACCAATCCGCTGCTCGCGCGCGGCTCGGCCGACGACGTCGTCCGGTTCGACAAGGGCGGCAGCGCCACTCCCACGTACGAGAACGTCTGGCACGCCGACGTCACCTTCCGCGAGAAGCCCGCGCTCGGCGCCGTCCTGCAACTGCGTGAGGTGCCGCCGGTGGGAGGCGACACCATGTGGGCGGACATGGCCGCCGCGTACGACAACCTCTCCGACGAGGTCAAGGCGCGCATCGAGGGGGCGCAGGCCGTACATGACTTCATCCCCGGTTTCGTCCGCTTCTACGGCCCCGAGAAGCTGATCCCGCTCCAGGAGCAGTTCCCGCCGGTCACCCACCCCGTCGTGCGCAGGCACCCGGAGACCGGGCGCAAGATGCTCTTCGTCAACACCTCCTTCACCACCCATATCGTGGGCATGGAGCGCGCCGAGAGCGACCGGCTGCTGAGCTACCTGGTGCGCCAGGCACAGGTCCCCGAGTACCAGGTGCGGTTCCACTGGCAGGCGGGTGACATCGCCTTCTGGGACAACCGCGCCACCCAGCACTACGCCGTCGACGACTACGCCCCGCACCGGCGCGTGGCCGAACGGGTCGCGATCACCGGAGACCGCCCGTACTGACCCTTCCGACGAAGCGGTCACCGCGGTCGCCGCTGGGGCGCTGCACTCAACGCGCCAGCGTCCGCTGCCACTTGACCTCGCCGTCCTGTCGTTCGTCGGTGGGGGCGAGTCCCGCGGCGGCGGCGACGGCCGCCGAGGCGTGGTGGTCCGGGTGGACGTGCGCGATGACCTCGCGCACGTCCGGCTGCTCCGCCAGCCACCCGACGAGGCCGCGGGCCGCCTCCACCGCAATGCCCCGCCCCTGCCAGGGAGTTCCCACCACCCAGGCGATCTCGGCGACCAGCGCGCCGTCGTCGCCCGCGGGCCCGACCGTGGCCTGCACCGTCCCGGCCAGGCAGCCCTCGTCGCGCAGTCGCAGCACCCAGTTGCACCAGGAGACGGCCGGGTCGGGCGCCCCGCCGGTCATCCGCCGGTAACGCGCGCGCAGGGCCTGCGCGTCGTCCGGAGACCCGCCGATGAAGGAATGCAGGGCGGGATCGGAGAGCACTTCGGCCATCTCGTCGGCGTGCTCGACCCGGAGAGGTACGAGGACGAGGCGGGCGGTGCTGATGTCCCGGGCGTGGATCATGGTCATGCGTCAGGGTAGCCGGGCGCGCGACGGGCAGCGCCCCGGACGCCGCTCGGGGCGGCGTCCGGGGCGCACGGCGGGCAGGATCAGAACGTGAGGGTCGCGCCGCCCGTCAGGCTCGCCTGCATCTCGCAGTTGTTGCCGAAGGTAGCCGACCACGCGACTCGTCTGCCCTGCCACACGCCGTCCACGGAGACCACGACGGGCTTCCACTCCTTCGTGCAGGCCATGCCGGGGGTCTTGCCGACCAGCCGGGCGAACTCGCCGTTGGCCGCCCGGAGTTCGGCGCAGGCAGCGGACGCCGCGGGGTGGCTGCCCGAGGCCGCCTTGGGCGTACAGGTCAGGGTCACGGCGCGCTGCATGGTCGCGGTGTCCGCCTCTTCGCCCTGGCCGACGGCGAGGACCAGCGACGAGGGCGCGTAGAGGCCGGCGGGGGCGGCCTTCGGCTGGGCCTGTGCCGTGCCGGCCGTTCCGGACATCACGCAGGCGGCCACGACAGCGGTGGCGCCCACCGTCTTGAGGAAGAAACGCACGTCAACTCTCCTTTGATGCGGGGGTGTTCCTGGTTGCGTACGGGAGTCTTGCCGGTGCGGAGAGTGAGCACCAAATGTGTGGTCGATTTCCGGATACGTGTGTCCGCTGAGCGGTCACTCCGTGTCTGTTCGGGCAGCTCAGGGCGGGTGAAGGTGAGGCGGGGGAGCCCGCTGGGGATGTCCAGCATATGGACCGGAAGTGATGGTGCAAGCCCGAACAACCGTCTGACCTGCGGCGATAGTTGTTTTGGTTTTCTACCGGAATCCAGGGTCGACCGGAAAGCATCGGTGCTAAGGGGTGGGTGGGTCGTCGCAGCCCCGTCCGGTATCCGTACGGCCCCCTCCGCGCCGCCCGCGCGTCAGCCCAGCTTCACGCTGATCCGCTGACTGGCGCCCCTCGTGCCGCTCAGGTTCCCGAAGGTCAGCTTCAGGGAGGCGCCCGTGACCGCCGACGTGACCGTGGCGGGCTTGGCCGTCACCGCGGAGACGGCGCGCTGCCAGGTGAGGGTCAGCGAGGTCTGCGCGCGCATCGGATCGCTGACGCAGATGACCGCGGTGCCGTCGCTCTTCTCGCTGATCTGCACCGAGCAGGGCGCGCTCGCGGTGAGCTTGCCCACCGTGCCGCCGAACCAGAAGTTGACCCCGGTGAAGCCGAGCGAGGGCACGGAAACCCCCTGCTGGTTGTCGGAGTTGGCCAGGATCTGGAGCCATCCGGTGTCCGCCGAGCGCGCCGCCGTCTGCGCCGCGCTCGCGCCCGGCAGCAGGGCATAGGCGTACGTCCCGTTCGTCGGGGCGGTGCCGTGGTCGACGTACATCGTGAGGTACTTGCGGGCGATCGCGGTCGTGGCGCCGCCCTTGTTGATGTCGCTCCATTTGCCGGTGCGCTCCTCACGCAGCGCCCTGACCGTCGCGCCGCCGGGGAAGACGTAGCCGCCGTGGCCCCCGATATGCGCCCACCTGGCGCCGGTGAGGGTCGCCGACCAGGGGGCGGTGGTCGGCTTGGCGGCGCCGTCCACCTGGAAGGGCGTGGTGCCCGTCGGGCCGAGGTTGCGGTTCTCGGCGGTCGTCTCGACCGCCGCGCCGTCCGTGCAGACGATGCCCGCGCCCAGGCACACGATCGTGTCGTCCAGGCAGAACCACGACTTCTTCGCGCGCAGGGTGCTCTGGAGACCCTTCAAGTACTGCCCGATGGAAGCGCGTTGACCGTCGGTCGCGCCGCCCACCCACTTCACGTCCGGCATCGACGCGCCCCAGTCGCCGCCCGCCGCGTCCGCGAGCACCTTGCGCGAGGCCGTGGTGCCGGGCAGCCGGCAGGGATCGACGGTGGGCCAGAAGGCGTCGCTGTACTGGCCGTTGGCGTAGGTGTCGCCCCACCAGTAGAGCATTCCGGAGCCGGTGTGCCAGCCGCGCAGATTCTCGCCGTTGCCCGTCTCGTAGTACGTGATGCGGGGATCGGCCATGCTGATCGAAGCCGCCCAGCCGGGGCGCCGGTGCGTGGCGCGGGCCATGTCGGGGAAGAGGCGGTGGCCGGTGGGCTCGGCGATCGCGGTCACCGAAGTGTCGTCCTCGACGTCCTGAAGCCGGGCCAGGCCCGTCAGGCCGAGCGAGGAGTCGCTCAGCGGCGGGCTGTAGTAGTCGCGCCGCATCCAGCCCTTGACCAGGCCGCGCCAGCGCGCGTTCTCGGCCGCGCTCGCGCCCTGGCCGAGCAGCACCACTGCGGACATGATCGGGTGGCCGCGCCGGTGGTCGTCGGCCTGGGTCCCGGTGGCGTCGGATGCGGACAGGCCGCGGCTGATGGCCCGGCCCGCCACCCCGTCCATGACGAGGCCGTTGTAGAGGAACGGGGCCCACGCCTTCTCCACGGCGTCGAAGACGATCTGCTTCTTGGCGTCCGTGACCTCCCAACTGGAGCCGCGCAGCAAGGAGAAGAGCATGCCGAGCCCGCCGAGCATCACCGATCCGTACGACCCCGTGTAGGGCACGGTGGTGTGCTGGATGAACGAGCCGTCGGTGTAGAGGCCGTCGCCGGTCGTCACGTACGGGAAGACGGGGGAGAGGGCGTCCCTGGCGAGGGCGATCTTCGCCGGGGAGCCGCCGACGACCCCGCGCAGCGCGAGCACCCGGCACAGGTCGACACGGTTCGCGCCGGTGCTCGTACCGGTGTAGCTGCCCACCGCCGAGTCGGGCACGAAGTGGTCGACGGCCCTGCAGTAGTCGGCCACCTGCGTCGCCGAAAGATGGTCGTACATCAGCACGCAGACGTCGAGGAGGTTCTGCGGGGCGCCTATCTGCCAGCTGTACCAGTTGCCGAACCGCGCCTGGTTCTCGTTGTAGACCTGCGTGCGGAGATGGTCGAGGCCGGTGAGGATGTCGGCCTTGAGGCCCGCGTCGCCGGTCAGGCCCGTGCCCTCCTGGCGGTAGGCCTGGGCCATGGTGTTCAGCCTGCTGTACCCGGTCACCATGTTCGCCGAGTAGCCGTAGGACTCCTGGTCGGTGTCCGGATCGGGGTCGGCGTACGAGGCGTCGGGCCACAGGGAGCCCGTGGCGGGGGCCATGGTGTCGCGCAACTCCCGTGCGGTGGCGCCCAGTGCGGCGAGCCGGCTCTTGAAGGGCTCGGCGGTGGGGGAGAAACCCTCGCCGAGTATCAGGGTGCGCCACTTGGTGCGCAGCGCCGCGTACTCGTCGGCGCCCTCCGCCGCTGCCGCCTCGTCGGAGGGCAGCAGCCCCGGGGCCGTCAGGGCGAGCGCGGAGCCGCCGGTGGAGAGCAGGAAGGCACGGCGGGACCAAGGAGAGTGCATGGGTTCTCCGGTGGTGGAGGGACGGGAGAGAGGAGAGTGAGGAGTGAGAGGGGAGTGAGCGGCGGAGGCGCGTGGGGACGGCGAGGAGAGCAAGCGCTTTCTAGCATGGGTCCAGGCCACTGCTCAATGGTTCGGGCGACGCGCTGTAGCGTCGGGGGCATGAGCGATCACGCAGTGGTGGATGTGGGCGACGTACGCCTGGCCTATCGGACCTGGGGCGACTCGTACGGAGCGCCCGTCGTGCTGCTGCACGGGCTCGGCGGTTCCTCCGGGACCTGGGAGCAGGTCGGGCAGATGCTCGGCCAGGAGTGGCGGGTGTACGCCCTGGACCTGCGCGGGCACGGGGAGAGCGACTGGCCCGACGAGTACTCGGTCGAGCTGATGCGGGACGACGTGCTCGGCTTCCTCGACGAGCTCGGCCTCGACCGGGTCGGCGTCGTCGGCCACTCCATGGGCGGGGTCGTGGCGTACCTGCTCGCCGAGGAGCACCCCGACCGCGTCGAGCGCCTCGTCCTGGAGGAGACGCCGCCGCCCTATCCGCGCGACTGGGTCGAGGCCCCGCGCCCCGATGAGGCCATCGACTTCGACTGGCCCGTCTCCCCGGCGGTCCGCGCCCAGATCTTCGACCCCGACCCGGAGTGGGCCGAGCGGCTCGGCGAGATCGTCGCGCCGACCCTGATCGTGGCCGGCGGCCCGGACAGCACCATGCCGCAGGAGCGCATCCCGGACATGGCCGCCGCGATCCCCGACTGCCGGGTGATCGCGATTCCGGTCGGGCACTTGGTGCACGAGGGGAGCCCGCGGAAGTTCGCGGCGCAGGTCAGCGAGTTCTTCACGAGCTGAGCGGCTGTACGGAGCGGCTGTACGGAGCGTTGTACGACGCGGCGGGCTGCGCGGCTGGGCCGAGCGCCGGCGCCGTGGTGCGGGGGCGTGGTTTCGACCACGCCCCCGCACCCGCGTCCGCCGGAGCTATGCGGGCCGGGGCCGTGACTGGTGCAGACGGGTGTAGTAGCGCCCTTCGGCCTCAAGACCGGCGGGGTCGTCGCCCGCCTTGAGTACCTGCTCCACGGCGCCGGCCTGCTCGGCGGGATCGCTGAACAGCCGCTGCGGATAGGTCCGTTCGGGGTCGGTGTCGGTGGCGAGGCCGTGGGCGTCCAGGACGGCGAGGATCTCCTGGAAGGGCACCGTGCGCAGGACGAACGCGCTCACCCACACCGGGAGGCGCGTCGCGTCGAGGAGCGCGTCGAAGGTGTGGTGGGTGATGTAGCCGATGCCTCCGGTGACCGTGATCAGGCCGACGCGTCCCACGGCGCGGCGCAGTTCGTCGCTGGGCGGGTGGCGCTCGAGGTTCTCGGCATAGGCCTCGTCGAGCAACCCCACCTCCAGGGCGTAGCGGGTGGCGTTGGCCGCCGTGTCGAGACCGATGACCGGGACCGCGTCGCTCCGCCGCCGGGCGGCGTAGAACTTCTTGTCGGCATCGATGAGTTCACCGCGGGTGAGGGCGGCCGTCTCGGCGCTGGTGTAGTGCGCGTACAGGTCGGCGAGCGTGAGGTCGTGGTTGAGCAGCGCCGCGTTGATCCCGTAGGAGCAGCAGAGGTCGAGGACCGTGACGGGGAGGCGGGTGCCGGGCACCGCGGACCGCTGGGCGAGCGTGCGCCGGAAGACGTCGCGGGCCTGCTGCGGTATCTCGTACTGCAAGGGGGCCAGCGTGCGGAAGTACGTGCGGGGGTCGGGCTTGTCGTAGATGTCGTCGAACCGGGTCTTGCCTGCCGCGGTGGTGGTCCGGGCACCGGTCATGAGCATGCCTCCTCGTGCTGAGTGGCGGGGTCTACGGCCGCGATACGTCTATCCGACCCCTGGCTCAACCCGGTAGACCTCCTGGCGGTAACCGGCCACCGCGGCAGTCGGAAGTCCGTGAAACCGCCCCGGTCCGTGAGGTTTGAACGCTGGTCGAAGCCCGGTGATCCGCTGCCTGCCAAGAACACCTCCGATGCTGGTTCAGGCCCGAACGGCTGGGACCAGGCCTATGCCGCGGCCGGTCACCCGGTGATCGGACCTGGCTCCGGCTCTGCCGCGGGGGCGGGCGGTGCGGGCTGGGCCGTCTGCGTCTGCTGGGCCTTCTCCAGGAAGCGCAGGAGCTCCACGGGGAAGGGCAGCACGAGGGTGGAGTTCTTCTCGGCGGCCACCGCCACCACGGTCTGGAGCAGCCGCAGTTGGAGCGCGGCCGGCTCGTCAGCCATCTCGTGCGCCGCCTGTGCCAGCTTCTTGGAGGCCTGGAGTTCGGCGTCCGCGTTGATCACGCGGGCCCGCCGTTCGCGGTCGGCCTCGGCCTGGCGGGCCATGGACCGCTTCATCGTCTCGGGCAGGGACACGTCCTTGATCTCGACCCGGTCGATCTGCACGCCCCACCCCATGGCGGGAGAGTCGATCATCAGCTCCAGTCCTTGGTTGAGCTTTTCGCGGTTGGAGAGCAGGTCGTCGAGATCGCTCTTGCCGATGATCGAGCGCAGGGACGTCTGGGCCATCTGCGAGACCGCGAAGCGGTAGTCCTCGACCTTGATCACGGCGTCCGCCGCGTCGATCACCTTGAAGTAGATGACGGCATCGACGCGCACCGTGACGTTGTCGCGCGTGATGCCGTCCTGCGCAGGGACCGGCATCGTCACGATCTGCATGTTCACCTTGCTCATCCGGTCCATGCCGGGGACGACCATCGTGAAGCCGGGCTGGCGGACGTCATCGCGCAGCCGGCCGAGGCGGAAGACGACGCCCCGCTCGTACTGTTTGACCACGCGGGCCGCCGAGACCACGTACACGAACCCGGCAGCCACGACCGCGGCGCCCGCTGTGAGCAGCTCTTCGACCATGACGACCCCCTATCCTCCGAGTCGCCCGTCACTACAAAGATATGCCCTGGTTTGTCCGGGGTCGAGCCCCTGCCGACCCGCCGCTGACTAGGGTGGGCAAGGTGTTCACCTCCCAGGGACCCACGCTCCGCGAACTGGCCGCGCAGGCTCTCTCCTCCATCGAGGACGGCTACGACCTGCTGGCCCCGAAGTTCGACCACACCCCGTTCCGCACGCCCGACCGCATGCTGCACGCGGTCGCGGACACGCTGCGCGGTCTCGGGCCGTTCGACGCGGGTCTCGATGTCTGCTGCGGCACCGGCGCCGGCGTCGGGACGCTGCTGCCGCTGTGCCGCGAGCGGGTCACCGGCGTCGACTTCAGCGCCGGGATGCTGGCCGGGGCGCAGGCCGCCGTCGAGCCACGGGACGGCGGGCCCGCGGTGGAGTGGGTGCGTGCCGATGCCCGTGCGCTGCCCTTCGCCGGGGCCTTCGACCTGGCGGTGAGCTTCGGGGCGTTCGGGCACTTCCTGCCCGCCGAGCGGCCAGGGCTGTTCGCGGAGGTCTATGGTGCGCTGCGGCCCGGCGGGATCTTCGCCTTCCCGGTCGGCGCGCCGCAGCGCATGACGTCGCCGCTGTACTGGGCGCTGCTCGGCTTCGACGGGGTGATGCGGGTGCGGAATCTGCTGTGGAGCCCCTCCTTTGTCATGTACTACCGGACCTTCCCGCTGCGGGGTGTGCTCGACGACCTGCTGCGGGTCGGGTTCACGGCGCGGCTGCATCCGCTGGAGGAGTTCGGCCGCCGCGGTGACGGCAGCCCCAACTGGTGCCTTGTCGAGGCGCGCAAGGCCTGAGCGATGCGGCAGCCGACTGCCCGGTCGTCGGGCCATCGGGTCACCGGGTCACTGGAACGCCCTGCGGTAGGCCTGCGGGCTGACGCCGGCGACGCGCTTGAAGCGGTCGCGGAAGGCGGTGGGTGAGCCGAAGCCGACCTGGACGGCGATGCGTTCCACGGAGTGCCCCGTCGTTTCGAGCAGATGCTGGGCCTGCCGGATGCGGGTGCGGTGCAGCCACTGAAGCGGTGTGCTGCCCGTCTGCTCGCGGAAGCGGCGCAGCAGGGTGCGGGTGCTCATGCCCGCCCGCCCCGCGATGTCCTCCAGGGTGAGCTCACGCTTCGCGTTCTCCTCCAGCCACAGCAGGAGCGGTTCGAGCGCGGAACCCTGCGGTGTGGGCGGCGCTTCGGAGACGATGAACTGGGCCTGGCCGCCCTCGCGTTCGAGGGGCATCACCGAGAGTCGGGCCGCGTCCGCGGCGACGGCGGATCCGTAGTCACGGCGGATCAGATGCAGGCACAGGTCGAGTCCGGCGGCGGCCCCGGCGGACGTCAGGATCTGCCCGTTGTCGACGTAGAGGACGTCCGGGGCGACGTCGATGTCGGGGTAGCACTCGGCGAGCCTGCCCGCGGCCATCCAGTGCGTGGTGGCACGCAGCCCGGACAGGAGGCCCGCCGCGGCGAGGGTGAAGGTGCCCACGCAGATGGAGGCGATCCGGGTGCCGTCGGCCGCCGCTTTCCGCAGCGCGTCGAGCACCCCGTCGGGGACGGGCCCTGACACGTCGGAGGTGCCGGGCACGATGATCGTGTCCGCGTCCGCGAGCCCTTCGAGCCCCCACGGTGCCTGGATCGTGAACAGACCTGCGTCGGTCTGCGGCGCCGCGGCGCAGACCCGCACGCGGTAGCCGGGGCGCCCGCCCGGCAGCCGGGTGCGGCTGAAGACCTCGATGGGCGTGGACAGGTCGAACGGGATGACGGTGTCCAGCGCCAGGACGGCCACGGTATGCATGGCGAAAACGTACGCCAGAGTCGGATTCCCGCCAAGCGCGAGCAGCCCTGTGTATGGCCCCTGATGCGGCATGAACTGGAGCGGAATCCGATGGCGGTATCTGTGCGAAGCCTGTCACTAATGCCACTGTCGGGTGACGCGGGCGCTGGCTAGTGTCGGCGGCCGGGTCCCGGTCGGGAGCCGCCATATCCCCGTCGTCTTCCGACGTCGTCCTCCGACGTCAGCCTCCGAAGAGCCATCCCCGAACAACCGATCCCCGCAAAACCGATCTCCGAAAATCCGAGGGCCCCTGCCGTGACCAAGTTCCTCCTGACGCTCCATGTGCTGGCCGCCATCCTCGCCGTCGGCCCGGTCACCGTGGCCGCCAGCATGTTCCCCGCGGCCCTGCGCCGGGCGCAGGCCGATCCGCGGGACACGGCGGCCGTCGCCTCGCTGCGGCTGCTGCAACGCATCTGCTCGGTGTACGCGTTCGTCGGTGTCGCCGTCCCCGTCACCGGGCTCGCGACCGCCGGCAGCCTGGGCGTCCTCGGCAGCGCCTGGCTGATCGCCTCGATCATCCTCACGATGGCCGCGGCCGCGGTGCTCATCGTCCTCGTCCTGCCGCGCCAGGAGGCGGCGCTCGAAGCGGTGGCCGGAGAGGCGGACGGCGGCACGGGCATGCGACCGGTGGACGGCACGGGCGTGCGACCGGCGGACGCGACAGGCGCGGTGGCGCTCGGGGAACGCGCCGGTGCCCGACTGGCGATGTACACCGGCATCTTCAACCTCCTCTGGGCCACCGTCACCGTCCTCATGATCATCAGGCCCGGCTCCACGACGGGCGCCTGACCTTTCCGGCGCCCGCTCGCGGCGCACGGATCACTGTTGACCCCCGTACGGCACAAGCCCTAAGTTCGGTGAACGTGCGTTCACCAGCGCTTTCCTTACCACGGGGGTATCAGGAATGGTCCGTGCACCACACGCTCAGCAGGCCTTAGACCGGGCCGGTTTGCCGCCGGACGCCCTCTTGTACGTAGAGCTGGCGCTCGACGGCGACGAACAGGCGCGCATCCGCTCCATCGCACCGGGCCCGGTCTGGTTCACCGACCCCGACTCCGGCTCGCCCGACGACGAGCGCGTCCTCTCCGACTCCCACTTCGCCCTCGGCAACCCCAGTGCGGACTGGTTGGAGAACGCGCCGAACCTGCGCTGGCTTCAGCTCGCCTCCGTGGGCGTCGACCGCTACGCAGACCTCGACTGGCCGGTCCTCGGCCGGCGCCTCGCCGTGACCAACCTCGGCGGACTCTTCGCCGACCCCGTCGCGGAGACCTGCCTCGCGGGCATCCTCGCGCTCTACCGCGGTGTCGACGTCCTGGCCGGGCTCCGCGCCGCGGAGTCCTGGTCGAAGCCCGACGTCCGGCCAGGGCTGCGGCTCCTGGGCGGCGCGAACGTCCTCATCCTGGGCCGGGGATCCATCGCCCTGCGCCTTGCCGAACTCCTCGTGCCCTTCGGCTGTACCGTCGCGCACTTCGCGCGGCGCGACGGCGACATCCGTACCCCGCCGGAACTCGACGCCGCACTGTCCGGGTTCGACATCGTCGTGGGACTGCTGCCAGGCACCGAGGAGACCGCCGACCTCTTCGACCGGCGGCGCATCGGGCAACTGCGCCCCGGCGCGGTCTTCGTGAACGCGGGACGCGGCACCCTGGCCGACGAGGACGCCCTGGTCGCCGCGCTGGCCTCCGGCCGCCTCAGCGGCGCGGTCCTCGACGTCACCCGCGAAGAGCCGCTGCCCGCCGGGCACCCGCTGTGGAGCTGCCCGAACGTCATCCTCACCCAGCACACCGCGGGCGGCTCACGCGACGAGACGGAACGGATCATCGACCTGTTCGCGGACAACTGGCGGCGGCTCACCGGCGGAGAGCCGCTGCGCAACACCGTGCGGTGGTCCCGGGGCTACTAGGGGGCAGCAGAGCGAAGGAGCGGGGCGGCCGTCGTTGCTCAGAGGAAGTGGAAGCCCGGCCTCGGGTGCATGAGGAAGTCGTGGTGCGAGATGTTCCACGCGTACGCGCCCGCCATCGCGAACACCACCCGGTCCCCGGCCCGCAGCCCCGCCACCGGAACCCGCCGGGACAGGACGTCCTTCGGGGTGCACAACTGCCCTGCGAACGTCACCCGGTCCTGCCGCGCCTCGGACCGCGGCCAGGGGTGCGGCCACGGCTCGCGCGCCGGGAGCACGGTGCACGGCTGGTCGTGGCCCTTGGCGGCGGGGGTGCGCAGATGGTGGGTGCCGCCGCGCACCACCGCGAACTCCTCGCCGTGGCTCTGCTTTACGTCCAGGACCTCGGTGGCGTACCAGCCGCAGTACGCGCTCAGTGCCCGCCCCGGCTCGATGCGGAGCGTCAGCCCGGGGTGCTCCGCGCAGAGCCGGGCGAGGCCCTCGCCGTACCGGGCCCAGTCGAAGAGCACGCCGGGATCGGTGTAGTCCACGCTCATCCCGCCGCCGACGTTCACCTCCGCGAGGCGGATGCCGTGCCGCAGGGCGAGCGCCTGCGACCAGGTCACGATGGCCCCGGCGACCGCGAGCTGCCGCGCTGCGTCGAGTCCGCTCGCCAGGTGGGCGTGCACGCCCAGCAGCCGGAGCCCGGGAAGGCTGCCGTCGGTGAACGCGCGGACCACGGAATCGGCCTCGGCCGGATCGAGGCCGAAGGGGGTGGGACGACCGCCCATCGTGAGCGAACTGCCCTCCAGGGAAGCGTCGTCGAGGCCGAGATTGAACCGCAGCAGGACGCCGACCCGGGTGTGCGGCACGACGCGGGCGGCGATCGCGGCCAGCATCCGCAGCTCGTAGGCGCTCTCCACGTGGAAGCGCGCCACGCCGAGCTCCAGGGCTGCCGTGATCTCGTCCGGTGTCTTGCCGGGCCCGCCGAAGGCCAGCGGGCGGCCCGCCACCGCCTTGGCCACATGGGCGAGTTCGCCGCCGGACGAAACCTCGTAGCCCGCCACGTGCGGGCCGAGCGCGGCAAGGATCTCCGGCTCCGGATTGGCCTTGGCGGCGTAGTAGAGCTCGACCTGCCGGGGCAGCGTGGCGCGCACGGCGGCGGCATGCGCGTCGAGCGCCGCAAGGTCGTAGAGGTAGGCGGGCAGCTCCCGGGGAGCCAGGGCGAGGGCCCGGTCACGTACGACGGGAGTGGGGGCGGTCATCCGGCGGCGCTCCAAGGTGCTTCGGTACGCGGACCCAGGTCCCGTACGTGCTCGGCGAGCGTGAAGGGTGAGGTGAGAGGGACGTAGCCCGCGTCCCGGTCGGCCTTGCGTTCCCAGCGGGTCAGCAGGTTGGCCTTGGCGGGCAGCGGTACTCCGGCGAGCAGGGCGCTGAGCCGGGGCGGACAGCCGTGCCGGTCGGCGAACTCCTGCACGGCGGCCCGTACCTCGGACCACAGGGCGGGCTCGGTGTGCGGGTGGAGATCGGCGAGCGCGGCGAGCAACTCGGCGACATGGTTGACGAGGAGGCAGTACACGACGCGGTCCCAGCCGCGCTGCGCGTCGTACGCCAGCGGCCCCGCGACCTCGGGCGGGAGCGCGGCCAGGGTCTTGGCATGGCGCTCGGGGAGGAGCTTGGTGCCCTCCAGGTCGCGGAAGAGCACCCGGGCGGGCATGCCGTCGTCGTCGACGCAGACGAGGACGTTCTGCAGATGCGGTTCGAGCACCAGGCCGTGGTCGAAGTACGCGGCGAACACCGGCGGCAGCAGGAGCCGCAGGTAGGTACGCCACCACTGGAGGGCCCGCTTGGGTCCCGCGCCTTCGAGGAGGCGGGAGATGTGGCCGGGCCCGGTCGGATACTCGTCCGCGACGGCCGCGGCGAGCAGCGGTGTCGTGCCGGGCAGCAGCCGTCGGGCCAGGCCTTCGCGGACGATGACGCCGAAGCCCTCCAGGAGGGCGAGGTCGGGCCTGCCGTCCGGTCCCGGCAGGGCCAGGCTGCGGTAGGCGGGTTCGCGGAGCACGGCGCTGCCGGGGAAGCGGGCGGCCAGGTCGTCCAGGGTGCCTTCGAGTACGCGGGTGAGCGCGACGGCGCCCGAAAGCTCGTAACTGGCGTTCTTGCGAAGGCAGTTGGTGATGCGGACGTTCAGGCTGAACTTCAGGAAGGTGTCGCCGTCGTACAGCGTGCGCACGGAGGCGGTGGCCGCGAAGGGGGAAGCGCCGGGCCCCAGGTCGATGACGTCGTCGCGCCCCAGGGCGGCGCGCAGCCCCGGATGCTCCCGCAGCAGGTCGTACTGCCAGGGGTGCACGGGAAGCAGGCGATAGCCGTGCGGGACGTCCCCGAGGCGGTCGAGCGGGGCCGTGGCATCCGGCCGCGCCGACTCCTCGGCGATGAGGTGTTCCCGCACGGCGAGGTGGCGCAACGGGAAGACGGACGCGGTCTCGGGGGCATACGCCGACCAGTCGGCGAGGTCGCCGCCGCGCGCCTTGGGGGTGGGGTGGAAGCGGTGGCCGAAGAGCAGGGACTGCTCGGAGGCGAGATAGTCCGCGAGCCACTTCGGGGCCGGGGCCGGGGCCGGGGCGGGAGGCGAGGGTGCGGTGTGCGCTGTACCCGTGGCGCGCGCCCGGCGGGCGGCGAGCCCGGCGCTCACCCCTTCGTGGCTGGAGGCGATCTGCTCCAGGAACTCCTCGTTGCTGACGCCGGTCCGCAGCGAGAGCTCGGCATGCGTGTACTCGGCGAGGCGCGGCCAGTCCACCTCCACCCAGCGCCCCCCGCGCTGCTCGGTCACCGGGCCGGTGAAGCGATGGGCGCCCAGGAGCGAGGCACGGCGCAGCGCGACGCGCAGCACCACCCCGCGGCGCGGCAGCTGGAGCAGAAGATCGCCGTCGACGACGGCGGTCTGGTGCTCGGGCCCCGAGACCTCGCGCAGCAGGCAGTTGAGGAGGGTGTGCGCCACCGCCCGGTCGGCGCCGGGCAGGGCGCCGGGCTTGGCGGGCAGGGCGGACGGGGCAGTGAACGTGCCGGTCGGCAGGGACATCAACGGCTCCAGCGGATGCGGGGCGAGCGGCGGAACAGGGCGGGAGGAAAGGCGGCGGCCAGGGCGGCGGTATGGACCGGTCGGGCGAGTGCGTGCCCCGGCGGTGCGGTGGCCGTCATGCGGGCCCCGTGCGCCGCAGGTAGTTGGGGCCCGTCGTGTAGTGCTTGTTGATGTCGGCGGCCCCGGAGCGCTCTTTGGAGAGCAGGGTGCCCGCGGTGACCATTGCCTTGACCGGCAGCTCCGCCGCGTCCAGGACGTGGGTCCGCAGGAGCGCGCCCGGCTCGCCGGGGCCCGTGCCGAGCCGCTCGGCGGCCTCGGTGAGCCGGTCGCGCACGAGCCCGAGGAGCCGGCGCAGCGGGGCGCGGCCGTGCCGGGCGAGATCGAAGGCGTAGGAGCCCGCGCAGAGGTGGAGGGTGATGGTGGTGAAGAGATCGAGCACGGGCCGGTCACCGTCGACGAAGATCCTCGCATCATCGAACTCTGCACGCTTCGGGGCCTGTTGACCCATGGCATCGCGCAGCCGGGCGAGATGGATGCGCGGTCCGTCGTTGTCCTTGAACAGCAGCCGCAGCCGGGTCCGGCGGTCTTTGTCCCCTGCGGCGGGCCTGTCCAGGACCAGCGAGATGTTCTGCTGGTGCGACTCCAGGGCGATCCCGTGGGCGAAGAGGGTGGTCTGCCAGTCGAAGAGGAGGGCGAGCACGGCATCCAGGAGGGTGAGTGGATCGCCGCCGTAGAAGCGTTCGGCGAGGTGGTCGATCACCAGGAGGTCGTCGCCGGGCGCCGGGCACAGCAGTGCGGCCATCGGCACGACGGCGCAGCCGTCGAGACCGGCGGGGTAGCGGCGCAGGAGCACGGCGATGAGTTCATGCCCGGCGTGGGCGAAACGGGACTCGTCCGCGTGCAGGACGACACCCCTGAACCGGGCCTCGCGGGCGACGACGGCTTCGACGAGGCGCTGGCCCGCGGCACCGTCGACGAGCGTGCCCGGCTTGATGGTACGGCGATTGCGCAGGCCCAGTGTGGCGGTGGCGAGGGGCAGCTTGAGGTGCTCCGCGGGTTGGCAGGAGAGGGCGACGGTACGCATCGACAGGGTCGGTACGACAGCGGGCCCGGGGTCCCCGATGAGCCGGGCCTGCCTGTCGAGCCCCGCTTCTCGCAGTGCGTCCCGCAGGGGTCCGTCCGCGGTCAGGGGGTGCACGGGGAGCACGAGATGGCTGCCTTCGAGCCCGGGCATGCCTGCCGCGCCGGGGGACAGCCAGGCGTGGCTGTCGCTGCCGCCGACGGTGACGGCCTCACGGGGCAGGACGAGCTGGCGCAGCGCGAAGGTCGGGTGGAACTCGGGTGCGTACGACCGCAGTTGGGCGACGGAAAGCCCGGAGCGGCCGCGCGATGTCGGATACACGGGGTGATCCGCGCGCGCGGCGAGCGTGTCATGGGCGAGCCCGCCGCCGAGCCCGGCCCAGGTGCCGGGATCGCCGCCGTAGCGCCCGGTGAGCAGGGCGTCCGTCTCGCTCTTGGTCCGGGCGTGCAGCCGCACGGCGTCGAGCGCCTGCCCGCACTCGGCGGCGAAGGCGTCGAAGCCGCCGCGGTCGACGGGGTCGGCGAGGTCACGCAGGGCGCGGACGATGCTGCCCGCGTCGGTGAGTTCCGCCCCGTCCGACTCCCTGCGGAGCAGGGGAAGCCGGGCGGCGTACGTCCCCTGGTAGCCGTCCGCGCATACGGGCATGAGCAGCGCGTCCCCGTCCGGCACCACCGGCAGCCTGAGCCACGAGCCGTCCGGCTGCCGCACCACGCCGCTGCGGCTGCGCCACCCCACCACGTCCTCGCGCAGGAGCGCACTGAGCACGCGTAACAGGAGCTCGCCCCCGACGCCGGCCGTGAGGGAAGGAGCCCCGTCCGCGAGGTCCGTCACGGTGTGATCTCCCAGTGATGCCGGGCGACGAAGTCCGCCACGGCCCGGTCCACCGCGGCCTGATCGGTGCCGGTGGCGCGGACCACGCCGAGGAAGTCGCGGTTGGTCCCGTGCAGTGCGTGCCGCTCGCCGATCCCGCGCAGCGGACGGTACGTCAGCCGTACCCCGTCCACCGTCTCTTCGGACGAGGGCGGTGCGGCCGTCAGCGTTCCGGCGCTGCGCGCGCAGGGGTAGTCCAGCCGCGCCCGGCCGTCGGTCCGCGCACCCAGATCCGCCGGGAGCGGCAGGCCCATGTGCGTACGCAGGATGTGTTCGAAGAGGGGGATGTCCAGGAGCTGGGCGAGGAGAAGGTCGCACTGGTCGCCGATGGCCCGGTAGTTGACCTCGATGAGCCGTGCTCGTCCCGCCGCCACCACGAACTCCGTGTGACAGGCGCCGAAGCCCACGCCCAGTGCGTCCAGTTGTGCAAGCACCTGAGCCGTCACCGGTTCCGGATGCGCGGGGACGAACGTCATGCGCTCCTCGATGAAGTGCGGCGGCGGCGACACCTCCGTACGGAAACCGCCCAGGACATGCCGGACGTGGCCGTCACCGAGCGTCTCCAGGGTGCACAACTCCCCGGTCAGGTACTCCTCGACGACCAGCGCCGCCCCCGGTCGCCGTGCCTGTATCTCCGCGCACCGCCGCTCCAGCTCTGCGGGCCCCTCGACCAGGACCACGTCCTCGCTCGCCACGCCCTCGCGCGGCTTGACCACACAGGGGAACGGCACGTCGAGCGCGGTGAGCACGGACGGATCCTGCCCCGCGGACAGTTCCGCCGACCAGACGGCGTCGGCGCCCGCGGCCGCGAGATGGCGCCTCATCTGCGCCTTGTCCTTGGTGCGCAGCGCCGTCCGCCAGTCCTTGCCGGGCAGTCCGAAGTAGTCGGCGGCCAGCGCGGCTTGGGTCTGCAGGTGGTCGCTGTTGGTGAAGACCGCGTCGGGGGAGTGGTGTGCGCAGATCCGGCTGATGACGGCGCGGAAGTCGCGCACGTCGCAGTGCAGGATCTCCGGGGTGGTCAAGGGCCGCGGGGCGGGAGCGCGCCGGTGGGCTTCGGGCTGGTCGGTGAGGAGGGTGACGTCGAGGCCGAGCCTGCCCGCGGCGGGCAGAAAGCCTTCGGTGACCGAGTCGGTGGGGTTGCGGGCAAGGACGTACAGCCGCATGGTGCGTTCACTTCCGGGTGCGAGCGGAGGTGGATGTGTGGAGGGGAGAGCGTAGGGCGGACCTCAGGAAGGGCTCGCCCGCAGCAGGCCCGCGCGGGGGCGCCCGCCACGCGGGCGGTTCGGCGTCCGCCGCCTCGGCCGCGTCGGACGCAGGGCACGGAGAGGGGTCCGCCGCGTGACGAGGCTGTCTGGCGGGACGCCCCTGGCGATCTTGGACACGGAACGAGAGTTTAGGTTAGGTATACCTAACGATGTCAACTCGCCGTGAGGGCGGGGTCACTCGCGACAACGTGACGCACGACGCGCCGTTCCCGATGCGGCACATTGAAGAGAAATAAGGTAAGCCTTACCTAGTTCCCGGTGGCTTTCGCCGCCGGCGAACGATCTATGGCCCTGCCTTCCAAGGAGTTACGAGTGCCGCTGACCGTGGCCCCGGACCTGGCGCCGACCGCCACCGCCCTGAGCCCCGCCGCCCTGCTCGCCACGACCTATCGGCGTCTGACCGCGCACTGCGCGACGCTCGACGTCACCGTGGCGCAACCCGGTTCGAGCGCCGGGCAGGGGTGGCTCACCGGCGCCGAGTTGACGGCACATCAACCCGCCCTGGAAGCCTTCGTCGCGGCGGAGGCCACCCGCATCCGCCGCGGTCACGACCACACTCCCCGCACGGACGTCGCCGCGTCCCGCGCCCTGCACGGCTACCTCTGGTCGGTCTCCCTGCTGATGAGCGGAGCCTGGTATCTGGAGCGGCGCGTGCCGCGCGTCCGCCCGCAGGACGTACGCGTCCACCTGGAGACCGGCGCCTTCGAGGTCGTGCCCGGTTCCTTCGCCTGCTTCCCGGACGACCCGGCGGCCGGGCTCCCCGGAACGCGTGTCTTCCCCGACGAGGAGTCCCTGCGCGGCGAACTGCTCGCCGCGGTCGTCGCGCACATGCGGCCCCTGCTCACCGCCATCGGGCCCCAAGTGCGGCGCGGACGGCGGGTGCTGTGGGGGATGGCCGGTGACGATCTCGTCTCCGGCATCTGGTACCTGGGGCGCATGCTTGATCAGGAGGACGAGGCGCTGCGGGCGGTCGACGCGCTCCTGCCGGGCCCCGTTGCGCCCTTCCCCGGCGGCGCCGCCTTCCGGCACCTGACGACCCGTGACGGCGAGCGGCACCCGACGCGCACCCGCCTCGGGTGCTGCCTGTACTACACGCTCCCCGCCGCCGAGGCGTGCGGCACCTGCCCGCGCGTCTGCGACGCCGAGCGGCTGCGCAGGCTGGAGGCGGACATCTAGCAGGCCGGTGCGCCGTCCGCGACCGGGCAGTGAAATGCCGTCATGGACGCGGGCAGTGAAATGCCGTCAGAAACCGGGCGGTGAATTCGTGATAGGGAAGCTGGCGTAAGCCCTGCGCACGACAGGAGACGCCCATGTCCCCGTCCACGACCGAGCCGCCTTCACCGGCCGCCCTTTTCGAGGTTCCCGTCGTCGACATCAGACCGTATGCCGACGGCGGGACGGCGGCCGAACGGGAGCGTGTGGCGCGGCAGATGGACGATGCCTGCGCCCGCGTCGGCTTCGTCCAGATCCTCGGCCACGGGATTCCCGACGCGACGGTGCGGGGCCTGAGCGCTGCCATGGACGGGTTCTTCGGCCTGCCCCTGGAGACGAAGAAGAGCTACCGGGTGACCGGGGCGAACCGCGGCTACAGCCCGCCCCGGAGCGAATCCCTCAGCCTGAGCCTGGGCGTGGCATCCGCCGGACACATGAACGACTTCTTCGAGGCGTTCAACGTCGGCACCGAGGCCCGCTCGTTCCCGGGGCTCGACCTGTCCGAGGACGACTACGGCCTCAACGTCTGGCCCGCGCAGGTGGCGGGCTTCGAGCCGGCGGTGCTCGGCTACTTCGCCGAGGCCGGACGGGTGGCGCGCACCCTGACCCGCATCTTCGCGGACGCCCTGGGGCAGCCTCCCGGCTTCTTCGATTCGCTGACCGATCACTCCATCGACGTACTGCGCATGAACAACTACGCCCTGCCCGAGGGCTCCGTCAGTCTCGACGGCGATCCGACGGGGATGGGGGAGCACACCGACTTCGGCCTGGTCACCGTGTTGTGGGCGGACCAGGTCGCCGGGCTCCAGGTCCTTGGCGCCGACCGGGCCTGGCACGACGTCGCACCCGTCGACGGCGCGCTCCTGGTCAACCTCGGCGATCTCACCGCCCGGCTGACCAACGACCGCTGGATGTCCACGCTGCACCGCGTCAAGCCGCCGGTCGTCGACGGCGGCATTGTCCGCCGCCGGTCCGCCGCGTACTTCCACGACGGCAACGTCGACGCGGTCATCGCCACGCTGCCCGGTCATCTCGACGCCGACGACGAACTCGCCTACGAGCCGATCCTCGTACGCGATCACATCAAGGCGAAGCTGGCCGGGTCCCGGCAGGGCAAGGCGAACGCGGCGGCCGTCCGGGAGGCGGCGCGGGTGCGCGCGGCGGCGGGGCACGAGGCCGGCAAGGGCGGCCCCGCGGCCGGTTCCGCCTCCGTCACCCCTGGCTGACGGAGGCGCGGATCGCCTCCAGGGCCTCGGTGACGTGCGCTTCGACGGCGGCCTTGTCGATGCCGAGCCCGCAGAGCGTGCCCGTGCCGCCTTCCGCTTCCAGGAGCGAGAGCAGGATGTGCTCGGTCCCGATGTAGTTGTGACCGAGCCGGAGCGCCTCGCGGAAGGTGAGTTCCAGGACCTTCTTGCCCCCGGCGTCGTACGGGATGAGGTCGGGCACGTCGCCGACCGCGGGCGGCAGCGACTCGGTGACGCCCTCGCGGATCGCGTCGAGCGAACTGCCCTGTGCGACCAGGGCCTTGGCGGCGAGTGCGTCCGGTTCGGTCAGGAGGGCGAGCGCCAGATGGCCGGGGCCGATCTGGTCGTTGCCCGCGGCGCGGGCCTCCTCCTGCGAGGCCATGACCACCTTCCGCGCCCGTTCGGTGTAGCGGCTGAAGCCCTGCCGGGGGTCGAGGTCCGACATCTCGCCGGGGTCCTTGGGCACGAACCGCTTCTGGGCCGCCTGCCGGGTGACCCCCATGCTCTTGCCGATCTCGGTCCACGAGGCGCCCGAGCGGCGCGCCTGGTCCACGAAGTGGCCGATCAGATGGTCGGCGACATCACCGAGGTGGTCGGCGGCGATCACGGCGTCGGAGAGCTGGTCGAGTGCTTCTTCGGGGTGGGCCTTCTTGATGGCCTGGATCAGGTCGTCGAGGCGGACGGGGTGAGTGGGTTGCGTCATGTGTCAACGTTAGGTTGACAGGCGAGGGAGCGTCAACCCCGAGTTGACACCTGGATTGCGTGCGGTTTCCCGGACTACTCCGACCAGGGGGACTTCTGGATGACCTCGACGAAGTCGCCGCGGGTGAAGCCGGGGACGAAGTGCTCCAGGACGTCGGCCTTCACGTTCCCGAAGGTGGTCTCCGGCTTGGGGGCGATGCCTTCGGTGAAGGCCTGGAGGATCCGCTTCTTGAAGTCGGGCCGCGGGTGCAGCGCGCTGATCTCCGCGCGCTGCCCGGCGGTCAGGTCGTCGTAGCCGATGCCCAGCACGTCGTACTCCACCCCGGCGGTGACCAGGGCGACCTCCGGCTCCATGAACTCGGGGATGCCCGGAGTGGTGTGC
>NZ_JBNNJZ010000065.1:26900-28737 GCF_050270335.1 Streptomyces sp. NPDC059900 | reverse complement strand
GCCGCCGTGCGCACCAGAGTCAGGCGTCCGCGGCCCCCAGTTCCTCCAGCGCCTGCTCCAACCACTGCGTCCAGAACGTCTCCAGATCGATCCCGGCCCGCAGCACCACATGCCGCAGCCGGTCCTCCACCGTGTTCTTGCCCGGCGGGAAGTCCCGCTTCTCGATCTCCTCGTACTCGGCCAACTGCCGCCGGTGCAGGGCGAGATGGCGGCGCAGGTCCGCCTCGATGCCGTCCGTGCCGACGACCGCCGCCGCCCGCAGGCGCAGCAGCAGCGTGTCCCGCAGCGGCTTGGGGTCCTGGCCGGCCGCCGTCCAGCGGGCCAGCTCGGCGCGGCCCGCGGGCAGCACCTCGTACTCCTTCTTCTGCCCGCGGGTGGCCTGCTGCTGCTCCAGGGCGCGGATGGCCCCCTCCCGCTCCAGCTTTCCCAGCTCGCGGTAGATCTGCTGGTGCGTTGCCGACCAGAAGTAGCCGATCGACTTGTCGAACCTGCGGGTCAGCTCAAGGCCCGACGACGGCTTTTCGAGCAGGGCGGTGAGGATCGCGTGCGGGAGTGACATGGCGGCCATCCTAAGTTCGGCGTCCGCGGCGGGCGCCCCGGTCTCACGGGGCACCCGGTGTCACGGGACCGCGGGTGTCACAAGGCCGCGGCCAGCTCCGTTCCCTGCTTGATGGCGCGCTTGGCGTCCAGCTCGGCGGCCACGTCCGCGCCCCCGATGAGGTGCGCGCTCAGCCCGGCGGCGAGCAGCTCCTCGTACAGGTCGCGGCGCGGGTCCTGGCCCGAGCAGAGGACGACCGTGTCGACCGGGATGACCGTGGACCGTCCGTCGACCGTGATGTGCAGGCCCGCGTCGTCGATCAGGTCGTAGCTCGCGCCGGGCACCATCGTGACGCCGCGGTGGCGCAGTTCGGTGCGGTGGATCCAGCCCGTGGTCTTGCCCAGGCCCTGGCCCACCTTGGACGTCTTGCGCTGCAGGAGGTGCACGGAGCGCGGCGGGGCGGGGCGGTCGGGCACGGTCAGGCCGCCGCGGTCCTTGTAGTCCATGTCGACGCCCCACTGACGGAAGTACGTCGCCGGGTCCAGGCTCGCCTTCTCGCCGCCGTCGGTGAGGTACTCCGCGACGTCGAAGCCGATGCCGCCCGCCCCGATGATCGCGACCCGCTCCCCCACGGGCGCGCTGTCGCGCAGCACGTCGAGGTAGCCGACCACGCTGGGGTGGTCGATGCCGGGGATCTCGGGGGTTCGGGGCGTGACGCCGGTGGCGACGACGACCTCGTCGTACGCGGCCCTCGCGAGGTCGTCCGCGGTGGCGCGGGTGTTCAACTGGACTTCCACACCGTGCAGTTCGAGCTGCGTGCGGTAGTAGCGCAGGGTCTCGTCGAACTCTTCCTTGCCGGGGACCTTGCGGGCGACGTTGAGCTGGCCGCCGATCTCGGACGCCGCGTCGATGAGCGTGACGTCATGGCCGCGCTCGGCCGCGGACACCGCGAAGGCGAGCCCGGCGGGGCCGGCGCCGACGACCGCGACGCGCTTCTTGTGCCGGGTCGGCGCGAGGACGAGTTCGGTCTCGTGGCAGGCGCGCGGGTTCACCAGGCAGGAGGTGATCTGCAGGTTGAAGGTGTGGTCGAGGCAGGCCTGGTTGCAGCCGATGCAGGTGTTGATGGCGTCGGACTGCTCGGCCTGCGCCTTGGCGACGAAGTCCGGGTCGGCGAGCAGCGGGCGGGCCAGGGACACCATGTCGGCGGCGCCGTCGGCGAGCAACTGCTCGGCGATCTCGGGGGTGTTGATGCGGTTGGTGGTGACGAGCGGTACGGAGACCTCGCCCAGGACCTTCGTG